>NZ_JBJURI010000010.1:0-173172 GCF_046098255.1 Paenibacillus jiangxiensis | reverse complement strand
TAGCCCCTTAATTTCTTTCGAATACCATCCTATTTTACTGATGAGGGTGTTCCAAAGTTTACTTTTGGGACACCCTCATTGTCCTTATTGCCTTTTTCCATGGATGGTTATTTATTGGATAGCGCGCTATAAACGAACGTGTCTGGAGATTGCTCTGTCACAAAAGGTGTTGCTTTGCCAAGGGAATAGACATGCAGCAAATGCATCGCCCGGGTGCATGCCGTATAGAACAGCTTGCGCTCGCTTTCCCGTGAATACTGCCGGCTGGAACCGTCATAAATCAGGACGGCGTCGAACTCGACGCCTTTTGCCAGGTAAGCAGGGATGATGTGAACCCCCTTTTCAAAGGCAGGCGTTGTTTTTTTGATCAGCCGCGGTTTGACAGACAGCAGCTTCTCCAACGCTTCATGGGCCGCAGCGCTTTCTTCGGCCGTTTTGCAAATGACAGCTATGGATTCATAACCTTCACCCAGCAAACCTTCAACATCTCTTGTTATCCTTTGATGCAGTTCTCCCCGAGTACCGATCTCGGTTGCCTCCGGTTTGCCGCCGCTGCGGTTGAACGGAATAATATGCTCTCCGCCTGCGACCATTCCTCTTGTAAACTCCACAATTTCCTTGGTGGAACGGTAGCTCCTGGTCAGGGAAATCAGCTCTGTCTGATCGGGACCGTATAATTGCGCCAAAGGGCCTGCGTTCTGAAGCACCGAAGCATGGGCATAGATCGCCTGGTTGAAGTCGCCGAGAGCCGTCATTTTTGCTCTTGGAAACAGCCGCTTCAGGAAAGACAGCTGAAACGGCGAATAGTCCTGCGCCTCATCGATAAATACGTGATGAATTCCACTGTTGGAGCGAAAACCGAGCATGATCTCGCGCAGGTACAAATACGGTGTCGCATCCTCGTAGGCAAGTCCGCCTTCACTGATCCGCTGCAGCGTCAGCGTGCCTATCTCCTCCCAGCGCGCGGGCAGCTCTGTACCGCCGGACAGACGCTCCGCAAGCTCCCTGCTGCGGAACAGTTCGCTGTACAGCCGCGTAATATCGACAAAGCGCAGCGCTTTAATCCATTTGCGCAAAGGCTTGAGCCGGTCGCTGACCACCATTTTGGCCAGAATGCTCCGCTCACGGTCAAAATCATCGAATGTCTCGCTAAGCCTCTTGTTCTTGCGGCGGAGCCGATTGTAGGCTCGCTGGTAATCTTCGCTGGACAGAAGCTCGATCTGCTGGTCGACCCATGGGGCCGAAATCTCCGCTTTCCCGAACGCCGCCAATTCCTTCAATAGCCACTCGCGCAGCAGCTCCAGGCGATTGGCCAAGCGGATGGAAGAGTCGAATTCATAAAATTTCCGGGTCATTTCAGCGGCGGACACGACCTCGCGGCCCTGAAAGCGAACAGGCTTGAACATCATGCCTTCCTGCTCCAGCCGCTGCTTGTACCCATCAATCATGCCCTGAAAGGTTTGGGAGGATTTAAAACGAATGCCTTCTATCCGCGCCTCATATTCCGGCTGTCCGGAAGCGGACAGCACGTATTCAAGCTGCTCAAACGGATCCTCTAGCTGAAATTCCCTGCCCAGACGGCGCTCCAGATATTCCTGCAACGTAGTCTGATTCATATTCTCCTCGCCAAGCTCGGGCAGAACGGTGGAGACATAACTGTTAAACATCGGGTTTGGCGAGAAAAGCACGACCTGATCCGCGCTCAGGCGGTCGCGGTACTTATAAAGCAGGTACGCTACACGCTGGAGAGCAGCAGACGTTTTACCGCTGCCCGCTGCCCCCTGGACAATAAGCATGCGGCTGCGGTCATCGCGGATGATCCGGTTTTGCTCCTTCTGGATGGTCGCTACAATGCTTTTCATCTGGGCATCAGAGCTGCGGCTGAGAACAGCCTGCAGCAGTTCATCCCCGATCGTTACGCCCGTATCAAACATAAAACGGATGCGCCCGTCACGGATGACAAACTGCCGTTTCAGGGTGATTTCACCCTCTATGGCTCCTGACGGGGTTTCATAGGAAGCAGGCCCTGGCGTGCTGTCATAATACAGATTGGATATCGGGGCACGCCAGTCATAGACAAGAAAATCCACCTCATCATCATCCATCAGGGATGCAATGCCAAGATAAACTTTCTCCTCTGCACCGCCCGTCTCCGCAAAATCAATTCTGCCGAAATAGGGCGACTGCACCAGACGGTGCAGACGGTCCAGCATGGCAGCCGATTGCTTGTGCCGATGTTCGCGGTCCGACAAAACCTGGGACTGCTGACGAAGACTTGTGGACGTTTCACCCACATCATCAGCCTCGCTGAAGTTCATCGTCACTTCATCCCAGAAATCTTTCCTCATGGAGACGACATCCTCCCGGACACTGCCGACTTCGGCTTCCAGTTTGCGGATGCGGCCGCGGATAACGGAAGTAACTTCGTCTACCCTTTGTTGTTCCTTTGTCCATTCCTGATCCATTTTGGCATCTCTCCTCTTTCTCATCCACATCCGGGCTAGCTTTAGTATGAACTTGCAGCAGCAGATCAAGTCCCGGAGGCAGGATGTTGACATCCTCAATTGTATTTGCTATAATATCTAACAATAATGTGGAATTTAAGTTATTTGTGTTTCATTTAACAAAAGCATCCTATATTTTAACAGCTTCAGCTTCCGTAATCAATCGGCAAGCTTTTTTAGTTTTTTGTCATCTATATTATGTAAGTCAGTTTAAAAAGGACGCCGGCGGCGTCCTTTTACCTTTTATACGATGTATATCCCGGCGGCTAAGATCTGCGCAGCCACGCTTTTAGACCATCCGCCTGCTCCTTGCTGTCATCCCCGCGGTGAATATGATCCGCAAGCCTGCTCAAACGGCTGAGCTGATGGCCGTAGTCATACATGGCCGCCGCCACGATGGCCAGCCTCAGCACCCCCTCCTGCGTCCGGTCATAACGGGCAATGGCTGATTCCATAAAAATGCGGTTTTCTTCTTCAAAAATATGCGATTCATCTTCGTTCGGTTTCAGCTTATCCTCAAATTTCAAAAGTGCGTGCTCATGGAAGCGGATAAGCTGCTCCAGCTGATTGTCGAAGAATTGGTCCGTCCCGTCAGGACGCTCAGCCTGGAAATAGTGCCGCTCAACCGAGTCCAGCACCTCATACCCTTTTTCAAGGCTAAGCAGCATTTGCTTGTAAACGACCATCTCGCGGGTCTGGCTGTATCTCGCCCTCCTGAGCTTCTTCTGCTCTTCCTCGAACAGGTTGTACTTGTCAGACAGGCCTTTTATGGCGCCTTCCAGATTGTTTTTTTCTTCACGAAACACCGTTTCCTTGATTTCATCCGAAATGGCCGTCCGCAGCAGCAGCGACATTTTTGCGAACACACTTTGAATATGGCCGACAAACTGCTTCTTCGGTTTGGGCGGGAAGACCAATATATTAATGAGAAAAGCCGAAACGATGCCGATCAGGGTGAGCGCAAAGCGCGAAACCGCAAACTGCCAGTCACCGGTTGTCTCAATGACGGAAACGACGGTCACCAGCGTCAGACCGATAGTATCGGCCATTTTAAGTTGAAGACAAATGATAATGACCAGACTGCAGATAAGTCCGACAGCAATAGGCTGATTGCCAAGCACCATTCCCCCCACCAGAGCCACAATCGCACCCAATGTGCTGGTCTGCAGCTGATCCAGAAAATAGCGCCAGGAACGGTAAATGGAAGGCTGCATGGCGAAAATGGCAGCGATGGCGGCGCCCACGGGCGATTGGGTATTGAGTAATGTGCTTAAAAAGAGGGCCAGTGTCACGGCAATGCCCGTCTTTAACACCCGTGCTCCAAATGCCAAAAGAATCCCTCCTGCGGTAAAATGCTGTTTCTCCAAAATAATTCATACCGAAATAATATAAACAAATTAAGGGAAACTGTCCATTGATTATTATTACCCATCTTATTTCAAATCGCGCTCAGGCAAAATAGCCCCTTCTTCTTCCGGTAATTGATTAAGCCTGCTAGAATAGAAAAGGTCGCTTTTAACAACGGAGTGGAGGAACTTTCATGCAATCATTTCAGAAATGGCCGCAGAATATCAGGCTATTTTTCTTAGCTAACATTTTGTACCAGATCGGCACAGGCATGTTCTCTGTACTGTATAACCTATATATCGAAAGCCTCGGCTATAACGAATCGATGACCGGCAGCGTCGTCAGCCTCCAATCCCTGGCAACCGCCCTCATGTTCATCCCGGTCGGCCTGCTCGGCGACAAGCTTAGCCGCAAGTGGATGCTGATGGCCGGAGCTTTGGTCAGCGGAGCCGTCTTTGCCGGCCGCTCGCTGCTGGAAGCACAGCCTGGCATGCTTCTGCTCGCCGTCCTCAGCGGCATATTCGCCGCCTTCTTTCAGGTGCTGGCCATTCCCTTTTTATCTGAAAATGTAAAACCGTCCGACCGTCTGCGCATGTTCAGCTACTATTCGTCGCTCGTTCTTGCCGCACAGGTTATCGGCAGCCTTGGCGGCGGCGTCATTGCGGATCTGCTGCAATCCTTCGGCTTTGGCAAGACGGCCAGCCTGCAAGCCGTGCTGATGGCCGGGGGCATTTCCACGCTTGCCTCCTTCCTGCCTCTGATCCGCATCACCGAGGCCCGGGAGGCTGCTTGTCTTGCCGACAGCAAACCGATGGCAACGGACGGCGGGGCAGAGACAATACGGCCGGGACGCGAGTATGTGCTTATCGCGCAATTTGTGATCACTCAGCTGCTGATCGGCTTTGGCTCGGGTCTGGTGATTCCTTATCTTAATCTATACTTTACAAACCGCTTCGACGTTTCATGGAGCGGCATGAGCCTGCTGATTGCCCTGGGGCAGATCATGACCATTGTCTCCATGCTCATCGGCCCGTTCCTTGCCGCAAGGCTCGGTTCCGTCAAGGCGGTCGTCTGCTTCCAGATGCTGTCGCTTCCGTTTCTGCTGGTCACAGGTTTTACCAATTTGCTGTGGGCCGCATCTGTCAGCTTTCTGTTCAGGCAGGCGCTCATGAATGCAGCGAATCCCATTCAGTCCGCCATTATGATGGACAAAATATCAGCGAGACGGCGCGGCACAGCCAACTCCCTGATGCAGACCGCCTTTATGCTCGGGTGGGCCACCATGGGACCGGTGCAGTCATACCTCGTAACGACCTACGGGAACTATTGGGGATACGCCATCACCTTCAGCATCACGGGCCTGCTGTATGTTGTTTCATCTTTTCTATACTACATCATGTTCCGGGAACGCCGGACCATCGCGGCCAAAGCCAACTTTCATGGTTGAACTGATTGTCTGCGCGCATCTGTGACGCTGCCTTTACATTAAGCTGAATTTCAGCATACATTGCCCTGTCATAATGAAGAAAAACGTCTTTCGACGTACTTGCAGAGAAGACAGACCGCGTTCAGGTCTTTCATCGGCTTGTTATGATGAGGGAGGAATTGTATGCTTCGGGTGGCGCTTTTTACGGATACCTTTGCGCCGGATGTTAACGGTGCGGCACTGACCTTGGCGAGATGGACGGAATACTTGCGCGAGCACAGGGTACCTTGTATCGTGTTCGCGCCGGAGGGAGACAGGACCCAGCCTGCGGGCCCGGATGTAGAACGTTTTCGCAGCATCCCCTTTTTTCTGTACAAGGAATGTCAGCTGGCGATCCCCAACGCCAAACAGATCAACAACCGGCTTCGCGCCTTCTCCCCCACGCTCATTCATGTCGCCACGCCCTTCAATCTCGGATTGTTCGGCGCCTCGTATGCAGTAAAGCATCATATACCTCTTGTCGCATCCTATCATACCCATTTCGATAAATACCTCGACTACTATAGGCTCCGCTGGCTGGAACCCGCGCTCTGGAGGTATATGCTGTGGTTTCACAGAAACTGCGAGCGAATCTATGTGCCTTCACGGTCCACTTATGGCGAATTGAAAAATAAAGGCTTCCGCAATCTCGAAATCTGGAGCAGGGGCATTGATTCAAAGCTTTTCTCCCCTGCAGGACAAAGGGAGCAGTTATGGTCAAAGTGGAACATTAGACCTCGTAAACACATCATTTTATATGTAGGCCGTCTGGCGCCCGAGAAAGGCATCGATGTTCTTATGGAATCGTTCAAACGTCTTCCGGAGCGGCTTCGCTCTGAATCCGTCCTGGTTGTCGCCGGGGACGGTCCGCTCAGCCGCAGCTTGGATGCCGCCGCACACGGACTGCCCGCGAACGCGGTGCAGCGGCTCGGCTTTGTCACCGGAAAGGATCTGGCCGAGTGGTATGCGGCAGCCGATCTGTTCCTCTTTCCGTCGGCCACTGAGACGTTCGGCAACGTTGTGCTGGAGGCGATGGCCAGCGGAACCGCGGTGATCGGAGCCGGAGAAGGCGGCGTCAAGGACCTGATCAGCCACGGGAACAACGGCTGGCTGTGCTCTGCCAATGATGCCGCAGCTTTCGCAGAGGCGGCAGCTATGCTGCTGGATAACAGTGCCTTGCGCTGCAAGCTTGCTGAGGCAGGCCGCGAAACCAGCAGGGCCCATTCATGGGACAGCATATTCGGCCGTTTGCTGGCAAGCTACCGGAGAGCGGCTTCTCCGCAAATCAAGCCCGCGGCACGTATGTAGCAGTATACTCCGCAGCTTTTATTGCTGTCCGACGATATGCTGCACCCGTCCAACCTGCCCGTCCGTCAACCGCACCTTAATGCCATGCGGATGGGCGGGTGAATTGGTCAGAATGTCCTTGACCGTTCCCCGCGTCAGTTTGCCTGTACGCTGGTCCTGCTTTAATACGATATCAACAAGCAGCCCTGGGCGGATATCCGCTCTTTTTTGTCCGTTCATGCTGTACACCTCATTTCTCTTGTCAATCAATCTTCCGAGCTCTTCATCGTTTACACTCGGTCACTCTCCCTTGGCAGACTTCCGGTTCAAGGACGCGGCCAAGGTCAGCATATAAACCGCCGCAAGAACGGCAAAAATCATCCCGCAAAAATGCAGCATATGCTCCTTCCCGGCTGGCGTAGCCCAAATCTCGGCCAATTGGTTGTACAGTGAGACCGGGTCTTTGACGATATCCCAGGAGTTGGCGCGGATAAAACGTCCGATATAAATGGCGAAGCTGCTGAGCAGCAGCACCATGACAGCGAACAGCACACCCGCCGTCCGCCCGAACGACCTGCGCACCAATTGCCTCACGGAATCCAGCAACACACACCCCATCATCAAGCCTGACAGGCCTACGAGCAGCATAGCTAACATATGGTTCCAGAAATCGATGGCGACCCAGAAGCGTTCATTAGGATCAAAAGGATATCTTGCAAACACATGCAGCATGTCCGTGATCAAATAAGGCGTATTGGGATAAAAGACCAGCCACACCAGCCCCGTGCCCGCCAGCAGCAGGTTTCGGACCCCGCCCCGCCGCATGGCATACCAAACATCCAGCAAAACAGCAAGCACGGCCGGAATCCATGCCAGCAGCATATCCCACCAGATAAAAGTATAGGGGGCTCTGCCCGACGGCAGCTTGATGCTCAAAATCCACAGGGTGCCGCCCAGGGACACCAGGGCAAGCAGCCCAAACACGATGAGTTTGCCGGGATAGTTCAATGATTTCAATCCAGTGTACATGCAGCCTCCCTTTCGTCGATAAACCCGATCAGCGTTTGATAAAATAGCTCCTTCTCCACGGAGCGGATATCGTGGCCTGAACGGCTGAAATTTTTGACCGTAACCTGATCGGAGCCCAGGTATGCCTGCAGCTCTTCATCTGGTAGCAGCGATCCCTCCAAAGTCCCTCTCATGACCAGTATTGGAAAAGGGAAGCGAATTTCAAACGGATAGTTCTCCGATTCCGCACCAACTGCGCGTACAGCGGCAGGGCGGATATTGGACGTACGGCCAAAGGGCTCAAGATAGTTTGTGATATAATCCTCCGCCCAGCCGGAAGGCATGGCCAAATGGCGGGCAGGATAATCCTGCAATGAAAGGGACGCAATCTCTTTCGTATGCGCGGAAGCATAACCCAAGGCATAGGATACCCCACGCGAATAAGCAAAAAGGTGAAGCCTGCTCAGCCCCCTCTCCCGAATCACCGCAGCAAGATCGGACACATGCTGCTTCAACCCGTACCCGGAATCAGGCGTCGAGCTCTGTCCACGCCCGCGGTAGGATAGCACCACCGTTCTGCGCGGCAGCATTTCCCGTATAAATTCTTCATATTCCTCCGCCGTTTCCGACAACCCGGGAGACACCATGACAGGACAAAGCGAGGAAGACGCCTCATCGCCGGAATCAAGCACATGAAGCTTTACATCTTCTGGCTGAACAAAAAATGATTGCATCACAGCCCCTCCCCTTCATTTCCTCTGTTCCCGCAAGTGTACAACAGATTGATATATTCCACAATGTTCCAAAAGTTAAGAAAAACTTAAACAAAATGCCCTCCTCCCCCATAAACTGCTTGTGTGACTACAAAGGAGGAGTGATCAGGTTGGCAACTTTCGCAGCAGCGCTGAAAATGAAAAATAAACATGCAAAAAAATGGCTTGCCGCCAAAGGGGTATTTGGAGTGGGGATCGGATACAAAGACCCGAAGAATCGCAAAAAAGGGGCCGCCGTCATCATTTATACGGAATCATTGGCTGCAGCCAAATCCGCTCTTTCTACTGTAGCGGTCCATTCAACAGGGACAAGTGCGCCGGTACGCATCGTGCGTTCACAGCCCTTCAGGACAAATGCCAACTACAAACGCCGAATCCGTCCCGTTCCTGCCGGCTACAGCATCGGAACAACGGAGTATTCCGGTAGCCTGGGCCTCATTGTTGCCGACGAAAATCAGCCGGGCGTAACCTATATGCTCAGCAATAATCATGTGCTGAATCCGGACAATAAGGGGGGATTAATTCCTACTCTTCAGCCCGGCGGAGCAGATGGCGGAAAGGCATCTTCCGACCGTATCGGAACGCTGTATCGTTATGTCAAGCTGCGCAAATCCGGGCAAAATTTGATGGATGCCGCCATTTCCGCCCCGCGCCTCAGCAATCTTGTTACTCCCCGCTACGCTACTGTCGGGGCCGTACCAGGATATGTTACTTCGTACAAGGTTGGGGAGCAGATGAAAAAAGTTGGCCGAACGACTGGGCTGGTTTCTGGAAAGGTAGAGTCGATCCATACGGATGTAAAAGTGGAGTACGGCGAAAATTTAGGGGTACTAAGCTTCCGCAACCAAAGCGTTATACGCGGATCAAAGCCTGTCTCGCTGCCGGGAGACTCAGGCTCCGTGTGGCTGCGGAGCAGCGACAATTATGCGGCAGCTGTCAATTTTGCAGGCTCGCAGGATGGTCGCATCTCCCTCGCCTTTCCCGTGGAAAGGGCCATGCGGGCCCTCAATCTGCAGGTAGCGCGGCCGTCCGGCAACGCCTCGGGAGTAAAACGCCGCTCCGCTTCCTCATGCTCCTGCACCCGTCCGCTTACAGCCAAAGAGCTCAGCCGCTGCAAGCCTAGAACGGCAAAGCGAAGGGGGCAGAGATGACTTCAATATAAGGTGATTTCAATTCAAAGAAGATTTTGCTCCACCGTCATCCTTCGTTCGGCTGACGCTGAAAAAGGCATTCAGCCTTTCCGAGGAGAACAACATGGCCGCTAGCCATGTTGTTCTCCTATTCATCGTTTTTATCCGCCTCGGCCAGCATAAGCTCCAATCCTAGGCCCTGCAAGCCGTTAAGATAGTCCTTTCTCAAGTTGCTGACCGCCATCTCCGGCAGGTGCTCAGCCGGAATATATGCCGTGCAGCCTGTCGCAATTTGCGCCAGCATGACAGGCGTGACTTCATCATGGCAAAAGATAACCCTGTGCGGATTCAAAATTGACGCCATCGAAGCAATCAATCTGCTCACCGGATCGAAATCAGCCCCTGCGCCTAACGCTTTCTCCTTCACAAACTGCATGGCCTGCAGGAAGTTACGGTTATCGTATTGTGGAACGAACGAGATTTCGCCCGAAAAAGAGGTGCTGCCCCGTACCAGATGGCCATTGACCATAACGCCGGCACTGGGACCGTTCGAGCCAAAATACAGATATACGAGCGAGGAGACATCCTTATGCCTGCAGTGCAAATGATAGCCGAGCACTGCGGCGTTCATATCATTTTCCACAACAACCGGTATGGAAAAGCGCTGTTCACAAAAGCCCTTTAAATCCAAATCCTGAAATTGCTCATTGCCTGGTATGTAAATGATGCGTCCGTTGCTGACGGCTGCGGGAACGCCGATCGAGAGCACGCTGATCTTCGGATATTTTGCAATCAGGGGCTCGACATGCCCGGCAAAGCTCTCGATATCTTTGGTCAGCACACCTGCAATCTCCTTACGCTCCTTCACTTCGCCGCGGCAGTTGAAGACAACATATCCTGTTGCACTACGTTCTGAAAATACGGCCAAGCCAAGCCTGTAATCCGCATTGTATTCGTATCTGGCCGCTCTTCTTCCACCCCCGGAATGATCCAGTCCGCGCGAAAACACTTCCCCGCTCTTCTCCATCTGATTAATGAACTTGCTTACTGTCGGAAAGCTGATGCCCAGCTTGCGGCTGAGCTCAATCTTCGTTGTACTCTCATGCTTCAACAATTCGGTACGGATGCCGCGCAGAATGATTTTTCTCAAAGACCTTGGACTTGGTGTTAATTCGCTCATTTCATCCACCCCAATACAGACTTATTAAATGCGTTTAATAAGTTGCGATTAGCATATCATACCAATTAATTGGCGTAAAGAAATTTTCCATTGCCCATCATCTAATACGCAATTTTCGAGAGATTGTAAAGAAAAAATCCGATGCATCAGCATCGGACGGGTTATAGGCTCACTTAATATGTTAAAACCCGAAGCTCAAGCTCACGGTTGAGCAGCCGTTTGTTTAATATAATCTGTGATGGAGCGGACCGTAACCTGTCCCGGCGCCTGCGGTTGGAAATAAGAGCTGTCTCCGCCACCGGTCAAAAAGCCTATCGTCTTGGGGACTCCTGGTACAAGATCAAAGTCATTATCCGTAAAAATGCCTTCACGCTCGGCAGACAGCCATACATGTCTGGCTAATACATCCGATTTCAGCGTAAGCGTCCAATGCCCGTCTTCTCCGCTTTCCCGGCATTCGATAAGCGGGATGGGCAGAGCCATATCCTTGATGCCCGCAAAATAATACTCGCGCGTTGCCTTCGTAGCGCCCAGCTCATCCTGGAGTACTGCCACAAGCATATGCTCTGCCGGATTTTTGCCCTCAAGCAGTTCCTCGACACCAAGAGTTAAAACCGTTTCGCATCCATTGGGCTCGACCTGTACGTCCTGTTCGAGCTGCTTGACTGTACCTCCGAGAATATGCAGTACACTCACATTCAGCTTGCCTTTAACGGCCTGAAGGCTGTCATTCACTATATGGAACGTTACAATCCCCTTGATATGCCCGGCCACCGACAGCAGCACATCACTCATGCTGCGCTTGACTCTATACTGCAGCGCTTTCCAGCGTCCGAAATAATCCATCCCTGCCCATGATGCAACCGGCCAGCAATCATTCATCTGCCAATACAGGGAACCCATGCAGTAGGGCTTGCTGCGGCGGTGGGCTTCGATCGCCATCTCCATCGCATCCGCTTGCAGTATCTGGCTCATATGCAAAAAAGCTTTGAAATCCTTCGGCTCCTGCAAATACATATCCATATACTGCTTGATCAGCCGGTTGCCAGCCTCGTTCCTCTGATGTGCAAGCATCGTTTCCGACTCCAGCTCCAGCTCATGCTCCTCAGCATAGGAGCGAACGGAGCGGTATTCCGGGAAGGACTGAAAGCCATACTCGCTCATAAAACGGCCGACGTATACGTTATAATTTTCAAAGGGTTCAACCGCATGCCATACACCCCAATAGTGAATATCTCCTTCTGTAGATGAAGAATGCGCATGCTGCCCCGCATCGCCGGTCAGGGCAATCAGGGGAGATGATGGCCAGTAGTCGCTGCCAGGCGCAAACCGCTCGACCGCTTCAGGTAGAACACGGTGAAAGATCGCTTCATAATCCGTCCAAATCCGTTTACGCTGCTCGAGGGTATAATCCTTCTTCCAGCCCCAGCCTCCCTGCTCATTATACTGCGCCCATGCCGCGTCAATCTCATTGTTGCCGCACCAGAGGGCAATGCTGGGGTGATTCCTCAGACGCCGCACATTGTCCTCCGCCTCCAGACGGACGCTGTTCAGAAATGCCTCATCCCCCGGATACATGCTGCAGGCAAACATGAAATCCTGCCATACCAGAATCCCGTATTCGTCGCACAGCTCGTAAAACACATCCTCCTCATAAATACCGCCTCCCCATATGCGCAGCATATTCATGCCGGATTCAGCCGCGCTGGCTACCTCGTGCCGGTACCGTTCAGCCGTAACCTCCGTAATAAAGCTATCATTGGGTATGTGATTGGCTCCCTTGGCGAACACGGGAACACCGTTAAGCTCAAAATAAAAGCTTGCGCCTTTGTCATCCTTCTCACGCACAAGCCGAATCGAGCGCAGTCCGGTCCGCACGGAGCGCTCTGCAATCGCCTGTTCTTCAAGAAGCAGTTCGGCACGGAAGTCATACAGATGCTGTTCCCCCAGCCCCCGGCTCCACCACAGCTTCGGATCAGCTATCGTCAAGGGAATTTCAACCGTCTGGACACCCTTCTTCAATTCCGCCTGGCTGCTCCATTCCAGGCCACCTGCCGTCAGCCGCAGCTTGAATGAGCCTTCTTCCGCCGCCTCAATCTCCACCAGGGCCATGAGCTTCGCTTCCTTGGCCTGAACTGTGTCCTGACGGATGAACAGGTCCGAGATGCGGCAAGCTGACCAGCCCTCCAGCCTCATCTCACGCCAGATGCCGCTCGTAACAAAACGCGGCCCCCAATCCCAGCCATAATGATACGGAGCCTTGCGGGCAAATACACTCAGCTTGCGGTCCCCCAGCCCCCCAACCTCGGACTGGTCGTTGGACGCAGGAAGCCCGTATCCGAGCTTCTCCAGCTTTGGCAGGTCCTCCTGGATGGGTGAGCGGAAGCGGATGTGGAGCACATTATCGCCAGCATGAACAAACGGCTTGATATCATATCTCCAGGTACGAAACATATTATCTCCAGAAAAGACCAACTCACCGTTAACGCTCACATCCGCATAAGTATCCAGACCGTCACACACCAGATCCAGCTGCTGCAAAGCCATTGCCGCAGTCGGGACCGCAAAATTGGCCTCATACTCCCAATCCTGCTTGTCGATCCACTGCAGGTCCCGCTCATTCGTTCCGTAGAACGGATCGGAAATCTTGCCGCAGCGCAGCAAATCGGTATGTACGCAGCCCGGAACCTGCGCCGGCAGCCATTCCTGATCAGCGCTTGCCTTAAATCTCCATTCACCCAGCCGTTGTGTCCATTTTTCCATCATCAGCCCTCCGCTCGTCACTTTTCAACCTAACAGTTAGGTTTATTACATAACAAAAATAACATCACACTTCATGAAGGTCAACCAGCTTCTGGAATGCGCAAAAAACCGTCCGGTTGACTTATCAAGACCTAAAATTAAAAAATGAAGAAAAATAAAGGGTTTCATATATTAGATATGTCTAATATATGAAACCCTTTTTCTGATTGAACTATCGTGTCCCGTTTAGCTGAACCCTTGGCGGGCTTGCCTTAGCTAAAATTGACTTGTACATTTTGCTACAAATATAGATACTCGTTATGAACTACTGACTGCTCTAAAGCCCTCCATTTTGAATAGGCTACCTCATTTGTAAATAAATTCGCATTTATTGTATCAGTATCAAGTTCTACCAATACGGAATTATAATCTAAGTCGTGGTAATGTTTGTAACCAAGGTGTTCGATATTTGGAAAGTTATTCTTGAATTTTTCATTATACTCGGGTTTGAAGTAATTAATAAGAGCTGCTTCAGTTCATGATAGCCCTATCGGTGAGAAGCTTGCGGACAAGGATTACATCTTAGTAAATGACCGCGCTTACGGGAAGATCAAGCGTTTTGATCAATATGTCGCGGAGAAGCAGTATTTTGTAACCCGTATCAAAGAGAACGTAACGCTTGTGAACCCACATTCCTTAAAGAACAGGAAAGTGGAAACCTCGAACGTCATACGGGATATGACTTGTCCTATGCAACAAAATTCCCTTCAAACCAACTTGCTCTAAGTAATTTCGAGCGGCAAGATCTACTTCTTTTGCTTTTATTGCTTTCTAAAATCATCAGTCAAAATTCCTGAAAACCCCCAGTTTTCATCCTCAATTTCTTCGATGACAATATGAATATGTTCTGGTTTTTTGTCAAGAACCCGAACCAGAGTCTCTGTAAACTCTTTAACAACTTGGGCTTTCTGATCACGAGAAGCGCCCTTTGTTATTTGAAGATTAATATAAGGCATAGTTCTTCCCTCCATATATAGGTTACTGTTGATACTTAAAGATATAGTTGATCACGCCTGTTGATTAACCAAAATAAGGTATCCAAAAGTTGAAAAAAGGCCACTCTTTCGATAAAATCGATTCCACCACAGAACCCGATTTGAAAGAGGAGACCTCATGAAAAAGTCTACCACGTTTACAAACTTTGTTCAAATTCTTCTTAAAGAAGAAGATGTGATCAGCATACTGAAAGAGTTGAACTACAAAGATACAGCACGCAAATTTACAGCACATCAGTTACTTGTATTCTTTATGCACGCAGCTTTGGGACAATGGGATGGTTATCGCTCCGGTGTCGTTAAAGCCAAAATCTGTGGACTTCAAACCGTTTGCTTTTCTACCTTCTCATCCAAAGCTAGCGAAGTACCGTATGAGCTTTTCAAGCGCCTGTTTCATTTGTTGATTTCAAGGTGTAATCGTGCAACCAACCGACAAACGTTACTAGATCCTCTAACCGTATATGAAGGTGATCTTTTCCTGTCTCTTGCAGAAACGTGAAATAGTGCTTTAATGCGTAACAATACGTCTTCTGTGTATTTCTACTTTTCCCCGTTTGATCCATGTATTTAAGGTATTTCAAAACTGGAACCACAGGGAGTCCCTCCCCATCTATTAACATGTATCTCTTAGTGTTATCCTCAAAAAGAACTTCTTGCACCCTCATAGACTTCCACCATCCACAATGACATAAATGATAACGCTCGGTAAAACCTCGCTACGCCTCCCGCTGTGGGCTACGCCTTCCAGCTATTCTTATTGAACTATAACATTATTAATATATTAAACGCTATTTTTAATACCTGTATATGGATTCTAATATGTAAAAAAATAGAGGATATATGCTCGTATACTGAACATATTATCCTCTTATTATGATACTACAATTAAGTTTCCCGGACGGCTGTCCACATGTTATTTAGTCACTTTTTCCCTGCCTGCAGCAGATAGATACTGCCCCCGCACTACCAGTTCGGCATCCATCGCTATCTTCTCATAAGGAGAGGCCGGATTCATGATCCGCCAAAGCAGCTGATCCACCGAGCGGCAGCCGAGAAGCTCCTTGTCCATCCTGACGGTCGCAGCAATGGGATGCTGCTCATGCGTATGATCAAATCCGGTAACGCCGCAATCTGCGGGAACACGGACCCCGCAGCCTTCAAGGGCAGCAATCACCAGCTGGGCGGTGTAATCATTGACACATACAAACAGCTCTGGCAAACCTTGAGCCGCAATGTCTACGAGACAAGCAGACAAATCGGCCGTTTCCCCCGCGAAAAGTCTTTCGTCCTGCAGCACATCGATTCCGTTTCTTTCGAGCGTCGCACGGTATGCGGCCCAGCGTTCTTGAAAGCTGAAGGCGTCATGGATGTTGCCCACGAACTGCATTCGTCTGTATCCTTTGGCGATCATGCAATGAAGTATACCCTCCATGCATGCCCAATTATCTATAAAAAGAGTATCCGTACGAACGGCCGGATCTCTGTGATCGACCATGACAAACGGTATGCCAAGACGCCGGATATTCAGCAGAATTCCTGTTGATATCGAACCCACCGTAATAATGCCGCGGATCGCTTCAGGATTCAGCAGCGAAAATACGTCATCCGAGGATGGCTCCGTCAATGTGAGCACATCCAGCCCTTTTGCATTCAGTTGATCCGCTATGCCTTCAAAAACAGGCCCCCAATACTTGGACTCCCTGTTCTGGCTCCGTATATTGGGAAACAACACGGCAACCGTACCCTTCCAAGTGGTCTGCTCCGCAGACTGTCCCGCTGCAAATCCTCGCTGTTCCTGCCTGAAGTAACCGAGCTTCCCGGCCAATTCCACAATCGCTGCCCTGGTGTCTTCACTTACCCCCGGTTTACCCGCCAGCGCACGGGAGACGGCGAACTTGGAGACGCCTGCCGCATCTGCGATCTCCTGTAAGGTTACTTTCCCTCGCATATCTTCCATCACCCGTTGATTTATTTGTTCTATCGTAGCATAAATGCTTCATGATAACAAAACCTAACAAATAACAAAACATTTTGAATATTCCCCTTGACTGTTAGCCTGTGTTTTTTTAGAATTCATTTATGAAAACACTTTCATTGGTATATTCATTTTCTTAGAAGGGGGATTATTTAATGACCAAAACGAAAGCAGTGCGCCGGATTTCCACCATTCTTCTCTCTTCGCTGCTGCTCGCTGCTGCTGGCTGCGGCGGTCCGGAAGCCGCTTCGAACAACCAGGATGATCCGAACGATACCAGCCCGCTGACATTGACCTATTTTAGCGGCGAGGGCAGTGCGAACTGGAACAACATGCAGGATGATATCGGCAAGGAAGTTACGAAGAAAACAGGTGTTACCGTGGACGCGGAATTTGCCGTGAACGGCAGCGGCAAGGACAAAATCGCCCTGATGATCGCCAGCGGTGATTATCCGGATATGATCTATCCCAAGGACGATATAGGCAAGCTGGTGGATGCTGGTGCCCTCATTGACCTGACCGATCTGATCGATCAATACGGGCCAAACATTAAAAAAGTTTATGGTGAATATTTCAACCGGATTAAATACAGCCTGGACGACCCCGGAATTTATACGATTCCGACCAATATGGGCGTGGACAGCGTCACCTTTGATACCGTAGGCGGCTTTGAGATCCAGCACCAAGCCTTGGAGAAACTGGGGTATCCGAAGATTCGTACGGTTAAAGATTTTGAAAACGCTCTCCGGACTTATAAAGAGAAATATCCTACGACCAACGGGCAGCCTACCATCCCCCTCTCCCTCGACGCTGACGATTGGAAAATTATGATTACCGTGACCAACCCCGCAGTTCAAACTACAGGCGCTCCCAACGACGGGGAATATTATATCGATCCTGAAACGCACGAGGCGATCCTGCATTACCGCCGGCCGGAAGAGCGCGAATACTTCCGCTGGCTGAACCATATGTACAATGAAGGCCTGCTGGACCCGGAAACCTTTGTGCAAAAGAGCGACCAGTACAAGTCGAAAATTGCCAGCGGCCGCGTCATCGGGCTTATCGATCAAAAATGGAATTACCAGGATGCAGAGAACGCTTTGAAAGCAGCGGGCAAATCCGAATATACTTACGCGCATTTCCCTGTGACTTTGAGCGAGGAATACGATGATCCCTCCTTCCAGTCAGTTGGCTTTGACACCGCTTACGGTATTGGCATTTCGGTGGATAACAAAAACCCGATCCGCACGATTAAATTTCTGGACTACCTTGCCTCCGAGGAAGGACAAATCCTGCGCAACTGGGGCATTGAAGGCAAGCAATACAACATAGAAAACGGCAAGAGAGTCGTTCCTCCCGATGTGCAGGAGCGCAAAAACAACGATAACATCAATTTTCAGAAAGAATCCGGGATTGGACTGTACTGGAGCTGGGGACCTCATTATGGGGATGGCATAAAGGATTCGACGGGCAACTATTACACGACCCTCTATCCGGAAATGATCACAGCCAACTACAGTGAAGCAGAGAAAAAATCGTTGAAAGCGTATAATATTACGATGTGGAAGGACCTCTTCAAGACCGAAGAAGACTTCCCGGTGAAAGAATGGGGCGCAGCTTATAACATGCCGGTGCCGACAAACACCGATTACAATGTCATCTACCAGAAGTCACAGGATATCGTGCGCAAAAGGATACCGGAAGCCATTCTAGCCCCTAAGGACCAGTTTGACACCATTTATGATACGATGCTGAAGGATTTCGACGAAGCTGGCGTCCCGGAAGCGGAGAAAACATACACCCAGCTGATCAAGAACCGCCTGGAGCTCTGGTACGGGGGCAACAAATAATACGAAGAAGAGAGGATGCCCTGAGGTATCCTCTCAGTTTATTTTCCGAATTTTTTCCATGGGATAATCTATGTCACCTAACACTATTTTCCTCCTGGTTTAGATACGACTTCACAACCGGCCCCAGCTGCTCCTGCAAATGCCGTTCATCCGCATAAATGATCAATCGATCGGCAATTCCCTGAACAGTAAAGGATAGATCCGTACCCCATTTGGCGACAACGATAACCGGCTTTTTGCGGGCATGCGCATACCCGGCTTCGATGCCGAGGCCCACTCCTTTTTCCGATAGCTCAAGCAGCACCAAGTCACAGCGGTCTATTTGCTTCAGGCTTTCCTCCATAAGCAAAGCCGGAGGCACATGGTTTCTCCCCCAGGCTTCCATATCTCTGACCGTACAATAAGTCCGCGCCCCCGCTGTCTCAAGAAAAGTGCTCATACGTTCAATATCAGCCTGGTTGGACATGTCCTCCTTATATTTTATACCTATGTATATATTGAGAAATGGCGCTCTCTCTTTTTGAGGCCGGAGGATGTTTTGCAGTTCAACACTGCGGTACTTTCTTTCAGGCACCAGCCGAAAATAATCGTCGGCCTCCGTAATAATGACATCAAGTTCGTTGCTGTCTTCTACCGGTTTGATATGAATGATGTCTTTTTTCGGTACGAATTTTAGAGCCAGAGCAAGACCATTCGGGCCGTACTCAAAACGGTTAAGCCAATGAAGCAGGAGCGCAATCCCCATAGCTATGAGGAAACCTCTGCCACCGCGGTTTTCTTCCGAGATCACAAAATAAATAATACCCGCGATTATATCCGCCCATAAAATCCAGTGCATTTTGTCCGGTCTGCCGCGAAACAGAACCGTACCAGCACGCTTCCGCACTTGCAGCCTGCGCACAATTAGCACCAGATTCAGCACCACCAGAACCGTCAGCATTACATGCAATACCAATCGACCACCCCTGACTTAAAACAATGTATACACACTATCTAATCCCCATCATCCCGGAATAATTCATCGAGCATCGGCTCTCTATTGGTCAGGAACTGCCGGGTTACATAGTAATGCTCCGTTTCCTCATACGCAATCTCCCTGATCGAGGAACCATCAAAGCTCAAAATTTGCGCCCCCGGGTAACCGAGCAGGATCGGTGAATGTGTAGCAATAATAAATTGGCTATGTCCCGACAAGTCCCGGATAATCCGCAGCAAGCTCAGCTGGCGTGTGGGCGATAAAGCGGCCTCAGGCTCATCAAGCAAATAAATCCCTTTTTCAATAAAGCGATGCAGAAACAGATTCAGAAACGATTCCCCGTGCGATTGCTGATGCAGCGAACGCCCTCCATATCGCCTAAAACCGCCGCTGTCCACCTCATCAATATGGGAAGCAAAATGATAGAAAGACTCTGCCCGCAAAAAAAATCCGTTTGTAATCTTGGGCATCCAGCTCAGCCGTATATGAGGAGCGAGCGCAGATTCGGAAGCATGCACTTGATAGTTGTTATGCCTGCCTCCGCCTGCGGTATGAAACCCGCTTTGATAGGCCAGCGCCTCAAGCAGCGTGGATTTGCCGGAACCGTTTTCCCCTACAAAAAAAGTTACTTTATGTGTGAAATGGAGCTTATTCAGGGAACGAATTGCCGGCAGATGAAAAGGATAGTCCACCATGGAAGGAACTTTGTCCCTGAGCAACTCCACACTTTTGAGATACAAACCTGCCACCTGCTTTCCGATGATCAGTAATTTGAATTCTGTGCCGGAAGCCGTTCAAACGACTTAAAGCGTGTCCCCTGGTACACCAGCTTCCCGCGGTCTCCTTCCACGATCAAGCCGTACTGCTCTCCCTTGACTTCAAGCTCCTTGCGTTCGCCGTTTTGGAACTCAAACGTAACATAATAATCGGTCTTGGAGCTCATATCTCCGCTGCCTCCCCACACCCTGGTGCGTTTCGTAATTGCGGTACATTCCTCCGACAGCTCCGGTGCGGCATTATTGGAGGACCAGTTTCTGATCCCCTTTGTTATAGAAAAAATGAACAAAAGGAAAATAAATCCGATAAAAATAAATACGACTATAGGAAAATAATTAAATAAATCCCAAAACCAAGAATCACTCAATGAATCCATTGTTTTCCCCCTCATTTTCTTTTAATCAAGCCCTGGCAATGCCTTCTCCAACTGCTCTCCTTCAATAACCAATACGGTCATGCCTTTATCCGAGCCGAAACAACTAGGACTCCTTCCGCAGCAGGTATTCCGGGCGAAGCTGGGACATGATAACGAGGGATTCAAACACGCTGCCCCTTTTGGACGCATCCCGCAGAGTACCTTCGGTGACAAAACCTGCCGATTGGTACACATGTCTTGCGCGTGCATTAAACACCTTGACATCCAGCCAGAAGCGATGTGCCCCGGTGTGCTCGAATACCCAGGTCGTCACCAGTCGCACCGCTTCCTTGCCATATCCCTTGCCCTTCATCTGCATCGCGATCCTTTCCAGGCATACCGACTGATTCGGGTCCTGCAGACCTGTCAAAATGATAAACCCGGCCCGTTCCTCTTCCGTATTCTCGATGATCATATACAGCATATTCGGGTCCTTCAGTCCTGCCAAATGCCGCTCATAGTCCCACTGCCCGATAAAATTCGTATTTCCCGGGTGGCTCTCCGTATCCATAATGAACTGGAGATCCAGCTCCACTGCCGCTCGCAAGCGCAGCAGCTCCGATTGTATCAGCATCATTGATCCTCCTTGAGTTAAGGATAAGCGCTTTCAGAGCATCTAAATTCTACGTTTATCCCTATATTGTACCAGTTTTTGCTTAAAAACGGAGCATAAATTGCAAAGAAAAAGAAGCCCTTACTATAAAAAAGGACTTCCGAATCATTAGCTCAACTCTTCTTTTGTATGACGATTACACAAGTGCTGTCAGGCAAAGGCGCAGGATCGCCGCTTTCTTTCATAAACTCTATTCTCCCGCTCAGGGCCTCCGTATACCCTTCCTGCAGGTAATGCCGGTCAACCATCAGCATCAGCTATTCCTGCTCTTCCAGTGCTTCTTTTTTCCCCGAACGATAATCAATCAATGCTTCCAATGATTGCAGCTTATCCTGATGTTCACCTTTCTTCCCTCAGCAGCTCTGTGATTAATTTCTTCTGATCCTCCGGCAATCCTTTCGGCCAGTCCCCCGGCCTGCACAGCAGCATTTCCGATATTTCACTGTTGGACTGGAAGCCTTTTTTACCGGACTCCCCGCCGAGTTCCCCTCTGAATATAAGGTCCACTCTGTCAGGCTTCTGCCCGTATATGGCTTTAACAAGCCTTAACCGCTTCACACTCAGTCCCGTTTCTTCCCGGATTTCTCTTGCCATCCCCTCTTCCGGCTTCTCCCCCTCCATCCAGCCCCCTGGTATGCCCCACGGCTCCTCGCGGTATGTATGCTTGAGCAGCATAACTCTGCCGGAGCTGTCCGTGATGACACCGAGCACGGACACCAAAAATTTTACTTGGGCTTGCCGCACCGCATAATCTTTGATCCCCTTAAAAGGCATTGTTTTGTACATATAGACAAGCCAGTCTCTGGGCAGTGCCCGGATTAGCCTCGACAGCATTCACGCAGCTCCTTTTCACGACATTTCCTTCTTCACTCTGTACCAATAGGTGTAAGCCTCGCGGTAACCGAGCTTACCGTACAGCCTCAAGGCAGGACCGTTATCCTTCAATACCTGTAAATAGCTGTACCCGGCTCCCTCGCGCTTTCCCCACTGCAGCAGCTTTAAAACAAGCTGGCGGGCATATCCCTGGCCGCGATGCTGTGGATGAGTGGCAAGATCGTAGATCCCGATCCATTCCCGTTCCATCACCCCTGTTACACAAGCCACTGGCGCAGAGTCTTTATACAGCATAATAAAAGCCTTGTTAAATGGCGGCAAGGACAGCATTTTACGCTTGATCGCCATACGCTCTGCTGGTAAAGCAGTGGAGCGAGCGAACACATCCATCCACTCATCATCGACTTCTGCCGAAATTTTCACATCCTCTATCTGAGCCTCATCGATATGATCCAGCTTTAATGTCTGCACACTGGACAGATCCGCTTTTTCATAATCCCTGTGCTCCAGCAGTTCATCCAGATTACTCGGGTGAATAAAAGGTGTCATTTTAAATACTGGATCAAGGCCGACACTTGTATAAAAGTTTTCACACTCCAAAAGCTTCCTCTCAACACTGATGCCTTCGCCGCTATAGATGGGATTTACGGAGTTTGCCCTTTTTGTATACCCGTCGGCATAACGCGCAATCCAGCCGTCGATTGACATTTGATAGAACGCCGGCAGCGCGTTCAGGGAGAGTTCTTCAATATATTTATGCACATTTGCTACCCTCTTTCATTTACATATAGCATAAATATACATTTAATTGATTATTTACTCAAAACTAAAAAAGAATTTTATTCCAGCCACGCCTTCTGTTCCGGATTCCGGTAAAAATCAAAGCATCGTTTCATTTGCGCTTCCGTATTCCTTGATATGGACAAAGGCGGTAAATTGTCCTCTTTAAAGAAGCCGACCCCGGAAGTCTCCACTCCTTCAAGCGCTTCTCCGCCCGTAATTTCGCAGTGGATAAATATTTTATAAATATGGTACGCATCCGGCGGATGATCGTGAAATTTTTTGTCCAGAATGCCGATCAAACCAGCCGCCCGCACCTCAAAGCCGGATTCTTCACGGACCTCCTTGACCGCCACTTCCGCCGGGGACAGCCCGATATCCGCCCATCCGCCCGGAAGCGCCCACGCTCCGTCCGACTTTTCTCTGACCAGCAAGATTTCATCAGCATGAAAAACGACGCCCCGCACATCCACCTTCGGGGTTGCATATCCCGTTTCCGCCGCAAACAGTGAGCGCAGCTTGTCCGTCTCCATCCCGGTGTATTCCTGCATCATCTTAATGCTTAACTCCCGCAGCTGCTCAAACCGTTCGATATCGTACACATCTCGGCCGTATGCAAGTCCTGTCTGGCTGATGGCCTGAATTTGCTTTGCCCACGTAAGCCATTTTGGTTCCATTACATCATCCATCCTTTATATGAGAAATCGGATTTCGACGCTCCCTATGCTCCATGTTCACTGCCTGTCGAGTAGCTCCGCCATTCTGCTGCTTAGTGCATCGTATTGCTCCTGATTCGTATAGCCGAACGCATCCGTTCTGGAAGAGAGCACATGCAAATACTCGATCTCCCCTGCAAATTGCGATGCGGTGAAATCATAGACGTTATTGTTGACTCGATTATAGTAATGCCAACCCCCTGCGGTCATCGTCTTCAGGATTTCTCCGCCGAGGCGGTCCTGAACGACCAAAGCGGTTACACCGCACTGCCCGCAGGCCGGATTATCCGTCGTCCATTTTGAACTGGTCTGCAGTGACCATGATTCCAGCAGGGCTGCGGATATCTGATCATATAAAGTGTCTGAAAATGAGCGTGTTTTCATAAATACTTCCCTGCCTTCCGTTATGAGCTAACTAAATCTTACCTTTTTCACCATACAGAGGGCAACCCGGAGAGCGGAGTGTACGGGCTGAATTTGGTATGTAATTTTAGGAACTTGGTTAAGGAAATTCAGATCATGCACGGATACGGAAGGAATTAACAGGTCCGGAAAGAAGACCTTCAAGAGAACGATTTCACAAAATGAAAGGGGCTGTGACCAGTGCAGTACGGTTTTTTTGACGACAAAAATAGAGAATATGTCATTACCACCCCGCAAACGCCTTATCCATGGATTAACTATCTTGGCAATGAACAATTTTTCGGGCTGATGTCCAACACGGCAGGAGGCTACGCCTTTTACCGGGACGCGCGACTGCGGAGGCTGACCCGTTACCGCTATAACAATATTCCTGTGGATAACGGCGGACGTTATTTCTACCTCTACGATCAGGGCGATTTCTGGACACCGGGCTGGATGCCGGTCAAGAAGGAGCTTGACCACTATGAATGCAGGCATGGTCTCGGTTATACGTCCATCACCGGCGAGCGCGGCGGAATCCGTGTCAACCAGCTGGCGCTGGTGCCGCTTGGTTTTAACGGAGAAGTGCATCAGGTAACGGTCAGCAACACTTCAGATACTGTAAAGCAGGTGAAGCTGTTCTCTTTTGTTGAATTTTGCCTTTGGAACGCGTATGACGATATGACCAACTTCCAGCGCAATCTCAGTACCGGGGAAGTGGAAGTAAAGAACTCGGTCATCTACCATAAAACAGAGTACCGCGAGCGGCGGAATCATTATGCCTTCTTCTCCGTCAACGCTCCCATTGCGGGATTTGACACCGACCGTGAAGCATTCCTCGGCTTGTACAACGGTCTCAATGAACCACAAGCCGTGGCCGCCGGGCAGCCTTCCAACTCTCTGGCCAGCGGCTGGTCGCCGGTCGGGTCCCACTGCCTGGAAATTACGCTGCGGCCTGGCGAATCAGCCAGCTACAATTTCATCCTTGGTTATGTGGAAAATGCCGTAGAGGACAAATGGGAGGCTCCCGGCGTCATCAACAAGGCACCGGCTGATTCTATGATCAAGCGCTTCAGCGATGAAAGCGATGTTGAACAGGCACTGGCCGAGCTTGCTGCTTACTGGGAGAGCCTCCTTTCCAAATTCACCCTGCAGAGCCATGAAGAGAAGCTGAACCGTATGGTCAACATCTGGAACCCGTATCAATGCATGGTTACGTTTAACATGTCGCGTTCCGCCTCCTATTTCGAATCCGGCATCGGACGCGGCATGGGCTTCCGGGATTCCAACCAGGATCTGCTTGGTTTCGTGCACCAGATTCCTGAACGGGCACGCGAGCGGATTCTCGACATTGCCTCCACCCAGTTCGAAGACGGAGGAGCTTACCACCAGTACCAGCCGCTTACCAAGAAAGGAAATCATGAGGTCGGCGGCGGCTTTAATGATGATCCGCTGTGGCTCATTCTCGGCACGGCCGCTTATATCAAGGAGACGGGTGACTTTACCATCCTTGATGAACAGGTTCCTTTCGATTGCAACCCGGATAATACGGCCACGCTGTTTGAGCATCTGAAGCGTTCCTTCTACCATGTCGTGGAAAACCTAGGACCGCACGGCCTTCCTCTGATCGGACGGGCGGACTGGAACGATTGTCTGAATTTGAACTGCTTTTCCACCATACCGGATGAGTCCTACCAGACCACGCAAAACATTGAAGGCCGTGTAGCGGAATCTGTATTTATTGCCGGCCTGTTCGTATATACCGGACCGGATTTTATCGAGCTGTGCCGGCGCCGGGGGCTTGCGGAAGAAGCGGAGACCGCACAGGAGCATGTCGACCGGATGCGGGCTGTTACGCTGGAGCACGGCTTTGACGGGGAGTGGTTTCTGCGGGCCTACGATCATTACGGGAACAAGGTGGGCAGCAAGGAGAACGAAGAAGGACAAATTTTTATCGAACCACAGGGCTTCTGCGTAATGGCCGGAATCGGCGTGGAGGAAGGCCATGCCGTTAAAGCGCTGGATGCGGTGGCTGACAGGCTGGAAACCAAATACGGCATTGTGCTGCAAAACCCGCCCTACTCCAAGTATTACCTGAATTTGGGCGAGATCTCTTCCTATCCGCCGGGATACAAGGAAAATGCAGGCATCTTCTGCCACAACAACCCTTGGATCATGATGGCGGAGACGGTGATCGGACGCGGCGATCGCGCTTTTGAGCTGTACAGCAAAATCGCTCCGGCATATCTGGAGGAAATCAGCGATATCCATCGCACGGAACCGTATGTATATTCGCAAATGATTGCCGGTAAAGACGCTGTCCGCGAAGGCGAAGCCAAAAACAGCTGGCTGACGGGAACGGCGGCCTGGAATTTCGTAGCCATCACCCAGTCGATTCTCGGCATTCAGCCCCAGTTCGACGGTTTGAAAATCGATCCATGCATTCCCGCAGCCTGGGAGGAATTTACCATTACAAGAGTATATCGGGGCGATACCTTCGTGATCCATGTGTCCAATCCGGATAAGGTCAGCAAAGGAATCGCCTCGGTTATACTGGACGACAAGGTCCTTGACGGGAATGTCATTCCACCAATGGGCGATGGCGGTGTGCACAAAGTGAAGGTGGTAATGGGGCATGCTGTAGCGGTGGAAGCATAGTCCGGCAGACTTCTGAATGCTCAAAAGGTATGCCCTCAATGTTCTGGGGGCATACCTATTTATTTTGTATGATAAATTACTTTACTCGGCGGCCTTCATCGGCTTAATCCAGGATCTAATCACCCGCTTCGGCGGATGGTCCGACTTCTTTCGTCCCATTCAGCTTTTCAAAATAAGGCTCAAGCTTCTTCAGCAGCTGAGCATAATTTTGCTGTTCTTCCTTCGTGAGCCGTTCCGGATGTACCGTTCCTTGAGCGTCGGCAATTCGAAGGTTATAATCCGCCAATTGCTTATTAAGGGCCATAAACTCCGTGAACTCCCGTTCGTTTAACACCTGTTTGGCTCTCTCCAGCTTGGTTTCGAGCTTTTCGTATTGCTGCTCCGTTCCTCCGGCTTCAACGAGGGCTTCCTTGGAACCGTAGATGCCGTCCGCCAGATAAGAATATCCGGCAAACGCCCCTGCAGGAATCAATAACGCAGCTGCCAAAATACTGGCCATCACCATTTTTTTCTTCATTTGAGTTCCTCCTGTTTGCTTATAAATGCTATTCAATACTTTTTGTTTCAGTTGCGGCGGTACATTCAAATCCTCGGCTTCTTCAATAAAAGCCTTTTTTAACTTCTGATCAAGATCCATGAAATTTCTCCACCTTTCCCGGAATAAGAATACGTCGCTCGTACCGCTGCCGAAGCTTCTGCAGTGCCGCATGAATGCGGGACTTCACCGTACCGACCGGAATATCCAGGATTTCGGCGATTTCCTCCTGCGTATACTCGTTCAAATAACGCAAAACTACGGCCTGCTTTTGCTTAAAGGGCAGCTGGTTCACAGCCGCCAGCAATGAGCGGTTCGAAATTTTCTCGACGATCTGTGGTGAAAAATCTTCTTCCTTCTCCGACGTATAATTCAGTGCTTTGATGCCAATCCTGAGTCGCATCCATCTCTTTTTGCGGTATGCGTGGATCTGCCGTATGGCGAGGCCGGTTAGCCAGGGTCTGAAAGGCTTGGACGCATCATACCTTTTCAGCGACTTGTGTACCTGGATATAGATCTCCTGCACGATATCGTCAACATCTGTTTTTTCCTCCGTCAAATAATGAACGGTCTTGTACACATCCTGAATGGTTGCTTCATAAAGCGCACTGAATGCCTCCCTGCTGCCCTCAAGGCTAAGCTGAACCAGCCTGCCGTATTCCTCCGGGTGACTCATCCCCCATCCTCCTTTTGTGACTTACACTATGTATTGGCAGGATATCTGATTTTCGTTCGATTTTTTAAAAAATTTCTTTTTTCCTTCAGCACTCTGTAAAATGTATACTAACTTTGATTCCAGTGACAGGAAGAGAATGGAGGGAACGGTTTGAAAGAAAGGTTAAGAGAGGCCTATGGCAAGCTTGCTGCCGACTATGAAAAACATATTGATACAGACAGCCCGTTTAACACTTATTACGAGCGGCCTGCCATGTTAAAGCTGCTGCCTGAAGATTTAAAAGGACGTACCGTGCTGGACGCAGGCTGCGCTGCCGGCTGGTATACGGACCAGCTGCTCAAGCGGGGCGCGGATGTCACAGCGGTGGATATGAGTCCAGAAATGTGCGCTGCCGTCATACGCCGGACCGTAGGCCGGGCGGAGGTGCGAAATCTGGATTTGAGCGAGCCTCTTCCATTTGAGAGAGATTACTTCGATCTGATTCTCAGCTCGCTCACGCTGCATTATATAGAAGACTGGGAAGAGACCTTTAAAGAATTGCAGCGGGTTTTAAAACCGGGAGGAAGGCTGATCTATTCGGTACATCATCCTTTTATGGACTTTGCAAAGTTTCAGAGCCCGGATTATTTCACGCGTGAGCTGTTGACGGATAACTGGAACAAAAAAGAGGCGGGCCATATTGAGGTGCCCTTCTTCCGTCGTCCGCTGCAGGAAATCATTAATACCACCACCTCTTTCTTCATGCTAGAACAGCTGCTTGAACCGCAGCCGGTGCCGGAATTCAAGAAGAGGACAGAGTGGCTGCAGTCGTACGAAAAGCTGATGACGGAACCCTGGTTTTTAATTGTGGAGGCTTCCAAGCCAGCCCGGTAAATAAATGCAAGCACAACAAAAAGCCCCCTTGCGGGGGCGGGATCAGCATGCGGAATTTATTAATGATCTAAAGTATAAGGAGCCAGGCCTTGCGGAAGCGGAGAAGGACGTGTGCAGGTGCTCTTCATTTCGTAAAAGGTCCCCTGCTCCGCCGCATCGTGGAACGCCCACATGGCTTCAAGCACATGATAGGCAAGCTCGCCGCTCGCCCTGTGCGGGCGGCCGCTGTTGATCGCATACGCCATGTCAGCCGGTCCGATGCCGCGTGTATTCTGATCATAACCGGGCAGCAGCGGCTGCTCTGTCCAATCCTTCTCCCCTTTTTTGCGGAACTGGACCGGACCTCCGAACGTGTTTGGGTCAGGAACCAGCATCGTTCCCTCCGTTCCGTAAATCTCGATCCTCGGCAGGGTGCTGCCCCCGAAGATATCGAAGCTCGTGATCATTGTTCCGATCGCACCTTCTTCAAACTCCAGCAGACCGGCTACATGGGTCGGAATGTCCACCGGGATTTTCTGGCCGTATTTCTTCTCGCTAGTAATCGTGCGTTCTCCCAATGCCTTACCGGTCATGCCGGAAATTTTGCGGATCGGGCCGAGCAGCTGGACCAGGGCAGTTAGGTAATACGGCCCCATATCGAACATCGGACCGCCACCAGCCGCATAATAAAATTCAGGATCGGGATGCCATGTTTCATGACCGCCTGACATCATAAAGGCGGTTGCCCCCACCGGCTTCCCGATCACGCCGTCCTCCAGCAGCTTCAGCGCTGTCTGGATGCCCGCTCCCATAAAGGTTTCAGGAGCGCAGCCGACCAGAAGTCCTTTGGCCGCAGCCGTCTCCAGTACCTTTCGCCCATCCTCGCGGCTGACCGTCAGCGGCTTCTCCACGTACACATGCTTGCCCGCCTCGAGCGCCCGCAGACTAACGTCCGCATGCACCGCTGGAATCGTCAAATTAATAACCAGCTCAACATCCGGATCGGCCAGCAGCTCGTCAGTGGAATATACACGCGGAATTTCGTATTTAGCAGCCTGTTCCTTCGCCCGCTCCAGGTCGAGATCCGCACAGGCAATCAATTCAAGCACCTCAAACTTGTGGCAGTTCTCCATGTAAATACTGCTGATTTTCCCGCAGCCGATGACTCCGACCTTCACTTTATGCATGTTGCTTCCCCTTTCCCGCCTATTGGCTGTCTCCCATACCGGTATAAACACTGCTCTTCCCTGCGGCTGCAGCGCTTGCCAACTGCTCTTTGCCTTCCGCCGCCCACAGGAAACCCCGGCGCATCATTTCTTTCACCTGCGGCATTTCCACAATATTGGCCTGATGCCCAAGCGAGTTGTAATAGACGCGGCCTGCCCCCCAGTATTTCGTCCACGCAACAGGCATATCCACCGCCTTGTTCGTACGGTGCGGACCTTCGGCTACCGGAAAACGGGTCGTAGCGAGCACTTCCACTGCCGGATCCACATGCAGATAATACTGCTCAGACTGGATCGTAAAATCCTGAAGCCCCGCCACAAGCGGACTGGAGCCTGGTCTGATCTCGACGATGTACTCCACGCCGTCATTTCCGGGATGAGCGACCCACTGCCCGCCGGTCATGAACTGCCAATCCACATTTTTGCGGAAGGCGTCGCACATGCCCCCATGACAGCCTGCGAGGCCCGTTCCGTTCTGCACCGCTGCCGAGACGTTGTTGACCAACTCCTGCTCGATTTCCCCCATCGTCCAGACGGGAACGATCAGGTCCAACCCCAGCAATTTTTCCGCATCTGCATAAGCCTGCAGCGTATCGGAAACTTCCACCTCGAACTGCTCCTGCCGCAGCATGTCTGCAAATATAGCAGCAACCTGCTCTGGCTGATGCCCATCCCAGCCGCCCCATACGATTAACGCTTTTTTCATCCTAAGCCCTCCCGATACCAAAATGTTTGGAGACAACGCTTACATTTCACTGATTTTAACCCACCGCCGCTCGTCGATGGAGCGCTCTACCGCTTCCAGTACCGCCTGACAGCGTACTCCGTCATGGAAGCTTGGCTCAGGCTGGCGGTCCTCTTCAATCGCAGATGACAGCTCCAGCACTTCATGGATGAACGTATGCTCAAAGCCGATCGTATGGCCCGGCGGCCACCAGGCCTCGGCGTAGTCATGGGCCGGATCGGTGGCCAGCACTCTGCGGAAACCCTGCACGTCCTCATCATCTGAAGCAAAATAAACCTCCAGCTCATTCATGCGCTCGAAATCAAATTTTACGCTGCCAAGGCTGCCGTTGATCTCAAACGCATTCGTGGACCGGTGACCAGCCGCAAAACGGGTCGACTCAAAGCTGCCGAGCGCACCGTTTTCAAACCGGGCCAGAAAAAGAGTCGCATCATCTACGGTGACTTCCCCTCTTGGGGCATCGGATGCCGCGCTTCCCTTGGCGCTCAAGCCCGTCATTTCGGCGGCCAGTGGGCGCTCCTTGATAAAGGTCTCGCTCATGCCGATCACTTCGTCCATACCGCCGACGAGGAAGTGCGCCAGATCGATCAGATGTGCGCCGAGGTCGCCATGGGAGCCGGAGCCTGCCACATCCTTCTGCAGCCGCCATACGAGCGGAAAATCAGGGTCCATGATCCAGTCCTGCAGGAACCAGGCGCGGAAATGATAGATTTTACCGAGCCGGCCGCTGTCGATCAGCCTTTTGGCCAGCCGGACCGCGGGAGAAAAGCGGTAGTTGAAGCCGACCATATGCTTGATCCCCGCCTTTTCAGCCGCATCAAGCATTTCACGGGCATCCTTGAGGGAGAGCGCAAGCGGCTTTTCGCAGAAAATATGCTTGCCCGCCTGTGCCGCCGCAATCGCAATTTCCTTATGAGCGTCACTTGGCGCATTGATATCGATCAGGTCGATATCTTCACGTCCAACCAGCTCCTTCCAGTCCGTGCTGCTCGACTGCCATCCCAGCTGCTGTGCCGCCTGCTTGACCGCCTCATCATTGCGGCCGCATATCACCGACATCTCCGGTTTTAACGCCTGCGGAAAAAACATGGGCAGACTGCGGTAAGCATTGCTGTGGGCTTTGCCCATAAACTTGTAACCGATCATTCCGATACGAAGCTGTTGCATGGAAGTCCTCCTTTGCAAATGGTTTAGTCTTTAATTGTTTTTTACGGAAGAAGCACGGACTACCAGCTCCACAGGAAGCCTGACTTTAAAAGGGCTGTTCTCCTCATCCTTCTCCGGCTCCTCCAGGAGGCGAAGCACTCGTGCTGCCGCCATTTCCCCAAGCTCATAAAACGGAACTCTTACGCTGGTTAGTCCCGGGGAAGTCATTTCCGCTGCATCCGAGTCGTCGTATCCCACAATGGCGGGCATATGCTCCGGTAAAATCCCCGCCTGCCGCAGTCCCTGTTGAATGCCGATGGCCATACGGTCATTAGCTGCAAAGATGCTGTCGATACGGTCCAGGCAGCCCAGAATCTCCTCCGCAACCCTCAGCCCGCTGGTTCTGCTGAAATTGCCCGCAAACAGCAAATCTGGCTCAACCGGCAGGCCCGCTTCCCGCAGTGCACGCTCATAACCTGCCCTACGGTCGCTGCTGTTCGAGTAGGCATCGGGGCCGTTCACGAAAGCGATGCACCGGAAGCCCTGTTGCAGCAGATGGCGGACCGCCTGATAGCTGCCCTCCGTATGGTCCGCATCCACCTCATTGAAGGACTCGCCTGCAAAATGCTGATTGATCAGGCAGAACGGATATCCCTTTTCCTGCATGCGGCGCAGCATTTCCCGCTCCCCTGCTTCCTCCTTGGCCCCCAGAATGAGGCAGGCGTCGATCTTCTGCATGCGGAACAGCCCTTCGACATCTGTTGCAGCATCCGGGTCACGAAATATGATCAGGAGATCATAACCCTCCTCCCGCGCCCTGCTTCCAATCCCGCTCAAAATTTCAGAGAAATAATGGGCGGAAAAGAGGCGTGCCTTGGGCAAATAGGGCATCACCACCCCCAGGTTGCCGCTGCGTCTGCGGGCCAGGCTGCGGGCCATGGCGTTCGGTGTATAACCCAGCCTTTCAGCTGCCTCAAGAACCCGCTGCCTTGTCTCCTCCTTGATGGGGCCTACTCCGTTAAGGACGCGGGATACCGTAGCCTCCGAGACACCGGCCAGTTCAGCCACTTCGATTCTTCTTACGATGTTCATCAACCCTTTAAGCATGAATGTACGCGCGTACATTTTCTCATGAAGCGGCTCTCCCGTCAAGCGCTTACATCCCATTTTTACAAAAAAAGCAGGCGAAAGCCTGCCTTATTCCTTCCAACCCGCCAACTCATCCCATTCATCGAACAGCGGCAGCAGCCTCTCCGCCGTATCCGCCACAAATCCTTGAATAAGCGCATCCGAAAAGTACTCCGGCGTAATGCGCGGCTCCTTCGCCGGGTCCGCGAAGAAGGTGGACGTGCGGTCCCTCCATCTGCTGATCTCGTCAGCGCTCAGCAGGTCGCCGAAGTCATAAACCTCCGTTTCGTCCATGGCCATCCAGACGAGCTCCCGCCATGGCTGCTGCCTGAACAGATGAAAATCAGCCTGATCCGTTTCCCTGTAGTAATAAGTTCGCTTCTCCTGGTCCGAGAGCCCGAGCCTGTCAGCATGATCAACATAACCGGGGTAGAGCAGCTTGAACCAGTAATAATCGGTAAGTATGTGCATGAAATAACCTTTAACGAACCATTTCCAGGCAGCAGCAGTTTTATGATGAGCCATATATTCTATGTACAAAAATTTGAGGTCTTTCAGGTCATCCCCTTGCGTTTTGTGCTCAAAATGGGTTCTCTGCTTGTCCCCGCTTGTGCTTCCAGCTCTCATATGGATGGCATCCGGCGCGATATTGCCCAGATAGAACAGTCCCGAAATCTCCTGCAGATTTTTTCGCTCCGCAAAGGTCACAGCAGTGCTTAAATGAACCATAGGCAATGGCATGGCAGAACCCTCCCTCCGAAATGATGGTGAACCGAAAATTATGTCATGATGCAATTTATGCTGTGCTCTATACGCTGCTCAACCGTCATATCTCCCTCCAGCCGCAGCACCGGACAGGTCAAATCCAACACCCACTGTTCATGCAATGCCCTGCTTCTTATCTCCGGACCTGCTTCATCATACCGTGCCGCCCAGTCCATAAATGTGCGGTAATCCTCATATCTGCACCCCCCGGGTAAAATATCGTCACCATACCGCTCACGTTCTCTTCCCCGTAATCTCTCCATTCTCAGTTCATGTGGTACCGACAAGAAGATGACCAGATCGAATTCGGTTTTCAATGCATCGCCCCAGCTGCATACAGACCCGGAGAGCGTCCATTGCGGACAAGGTTGCATTTCTTGTTTCAGCAGGCGTAAGCGTTCTTCAGGCGGTCTCCTCTCTGTGAACTTTTGTGCCCAGAAGAAATCATCTGAATCCAGATGAACATGCGGAAGTGCGCTGCTTAGCGCCTTTCCCAACGTTGTAGTTCCGGAACCGGAAGCGCCTAGAATATGTATCCTGTTTTTCATAAAACCTCCGACTTGATCAGTCTTTTTGGTTAATGATCCGCAGACAAAATTTTTCGAATGGACTGTACGAACCCAAGATGATACCACTCATGATACAGAGTCCGCGGGATCACTTCCCCGATCGTGCTCATCCCGAGCTCGCTCACACGCTGCAGCGGTTCTTCAAGGCGGCCGCTAAACTTCCGCTTGAGAATAACAGGCTGCGAAATCAAACGATCCACGAGTTCCTCCCAGGAAGGCGGTTCATTCGTCCAGGTTCCAGGGCTCGTGCCAAAACCAAAGAATTCCCCATATTCAGCCGGTACTTCCGCTTCGTCCGCAATCAAATAATGAAACCAGACGTCCTGGTCATATACGATATGCCCGACATTCCACAAAATAGAATTGTTAAAACCCTTGGGCACAATTTGAACCAGATCAGGCGCCAATGTTTTGCAGACCCCTACTGTGTAACCGCGTACATCTTCCAATTGGCTCCAGAGCACCTCTTCACTATATCTCATATTAGCCCTCCGCTTCATAGAGATGATAAAAAATTGAAAATTATTACTATTTGTGTTGTATTATAAGGCAAAATGCTAGAGTTCCACCACGCAAGTTAAATGAATTTAGAGTTTCTTTTTGTCTACCTGAAATATTCGGTAAAAATAAAGACAGGGAACAGCCAATAGGCTCCCTGTCTTTTCATAGAATATGGTCGATTAAGCTTATACGGCCGGATCGGTGCTCTCCCCTTGCAGGGGACGGATGGCCCCGATCTCCAGCCCCAGCTCCTCTGGCGGTGTAAATTCCTTCTCGCTCTTGGCAATGACGACCGTTGCCACACTGTTGCCCACGATATTCGTGATCGCGCGCGCTTCGGACATAAAGCGGTCCACCCCCAGCAGCAGCGCCATGCCTTCAACTGGAATGACGTTGTTCGGTATGGCCGCAAGCGTCGCAGCCAGCGTTACAAACCCGGAGCCGGTAACGCCCGCCGCTCCCTTGGAGGTCAGCATCAGGACGCCGAGCAGCACAAGCACCTGAGTAATAGTCAGTTCTACGCCATAAGCCTGGGCAATGAACATCGCCGCCATGGACAAGTAAATGGACGTGCCGTCCAGATTAAAGGAATACCCTGTCGGCACAACCAAACCCACCACGGGCTTGGAGCAGCCGAATTTCTCCAGCTTGTTCATGACACGTGGCAGCGCTGATTCGGAAGACGACGTGCCCAGTACAAGCAGCAGCTCTTCCCGGATAAAACGCAGCAGCTTGAACAGGCTGAACCCGTTCATACGCGCAATCAGACCAAGGACGATAACGATGAACAAAAACATCGTGATGTAAACCGAACCCATCATTTTGCCGATCGAGAACAGGGAGCCCACGCCGAATTTGCCAATTGTATAGGCCATGGCGCCGAAAGCTGCGAATGGAGATACCTTCATGATCATGGCTACAATGCGGAAGAAGATTTCGTTAGCGCTTTCAAGAAAATGGGTAACCGGCTTTGCTTTCTCACCCAACCCTGCCATGGCGAGACCAAACAGGACGGAGAAGAACAACACTGGCAGCATATCCCCTCCTGTAAAAGCACCTATCGCATTGTCGGGAACGATGCCAACGATAAAATCAAGAAATCCGTGGCTTGATTCCGCGGCTTGCTCCTGAAACTTGGCCACCGCGTCCGCCTGAACGCCCTGAGTACTCATGCCATGACCGGGACGGACCAGATACATGACGGCCACACCAATCGCCATGGCCAGCGTTGTCACAATCTCAAAGTACAGCAGCGCTTTGCCGCCGATCCGTCCGATCTTTTTCATATCGCCCATGTTGGCGAAGCCGATGACAATCGTCATGAACACAATCGGGGCGATGACCATTTTGATCATTTTGATGAATATGTCGCTGATGATCTTCATCCGGTCCGCAAATTGCGGGAACAGAATGCCGAAGATGATTCCCAGGACAATCGCTGTCAGCACCTGCACGGACAGGTTTTTCCATAACTTCTTTTTCATTCGTTCAACCTCCTGAATAGCTGTGTCAGCTGAGCACCGGCGTTTTGTCGCGGTTTCTGCGGGCCACGCCGGCTTCATGTGCCGCTGCAATCACCGCTTCGCTCACACGCTCCGCGACCGCCTGATTGAATACACTTGGGATAATATAGGTTTCGTTCAGCTCTTCGTCTTTGACCACGGAAGCAATCGCCTTGGCGGCTGCGACCTTCATTTCGTCAGTTACCCGTGCCGCTCTGCAGTCCAGCAAACCGCGGAACATTCCCGGAAAGCACAGTACATTGTTGATCTGATTCGGATAATCCGATCTGCCTGTCGCCATCACCCGGACATAAGGCTCGGCTTCTTCAGGCAGAATTTCCGGCGTCGGATTGGCCATCGCGAACACAATGGGATCTGTGGCCATGCGCTTCAGGTCATCCACCTGCAGCACACCAGGACCGGATACCCCTATGAACACATCCGCACCAGCAATGACATCGGACAACCTTCCGGATTCCCCGTGCGGGTTGGTGTGGTCCGCGAACCACTGCCAGCCCCGATTGGCATAACGGACGCCGCGCTGGATAGCCCCCTCGCGATCCACTCCGATGATATTGGCGGCCCCGGCGGCCGCGAGCATCTTGGCACAGGCGGTTCCGGCAGCGCCCAGGCCGCACACAACGATTTTGCATGCTGCAAGCTCTTTGCCGGTCAGTTTCAAGGCATTCAGCAGCCCGGCCAGCAGCACGACGGCAGTTCCATGCTGATCATCATGAAAGACGGGGATGTCCAGCTCCTGGATCAGTCTTTCCTCGATTTCAAAGCAGCGTGGAGCCGAAATATCCTCCAGATTAATACCGCCGAATGTAGGCGAGAGTGCCTTCACAATGCGAATGATCTCCTCGGTGTCCTGAGTATCGAGGCAAATTGGGAAAGCGTCCACATTGGCCATCTGCTTGAAAAGCATGGCCTTCCCTTCCATCACGGGCATGGCCGCTTCAGGCCCGATATTGCCGAGTCCCAGCACGGCGGAGCCATCGGATACAACCGCAACCGTATTACGCTTGATGGTCAGCTGATGGGCCAGCGAAGGCTTTTCCGCAATTGCAGTGCACACCTGCGCTACGCCTGGAGTATAGACCCGGGACAGGTCGTTGCGGTTTTTGATCGGATATTTGGGATTCATCTCGATCTTGCCGCCCAGATGCATCAGCATTGTCTGGTCGGAGACATGGACAACGGTTACACCCTCCTGCCGGCCGAGAAGCTCAACGATGAGGTCCGTCTGCTTGGAATCGGTTACATTAATGGTCAAGTCACGCGTCGTGGTCAATTTATCGGTACGCACTACATCGATAGCGATGATATCTCCACCCGCCTCGCTGATGGCGGTGGCGATGCCCCCAAAAGAGGCCGTGCTGCGCTCCAGCTCAAGCCGGAGAATAATGCTTGTATTGGCACCTGCCGGAATACTCATGAAATGTACATCCCCTTTTGTGATCTATGTCATTGACAGAATGATACCGCTTACATGAAAACATGGGAATAATTTGGCCTTTTTGTTCTTTTTGTTCATTTAGGTCTTGTAATCGTTGATCGATACAATGAGTTGTGGTAAGACGCTCCGAGAACGAAGCATTCCTACAATCGCTGTTGACCCTCCGGGCCAAAGGCGAACGCTCCGCTTTTCCGGAATTGCTTCGTCCTCTCCGCTGCTGCCTGCGCGACCCTACTCCAAAATACCCGATCAAAAATCGCAAAGCCCACGATTTTTGCTTGGATAAAAAAAGGATCGAGAACAGGAGCAATTTCTCCCTGTTCTCGACCCTTTGCCCTTCTTGCCGAATGCCACACATGACAAAAGCGAGTAAATGCCATGCATAAGAGAAAAAGCGAGTATTGGTGGAATCCGGCCACCGATACTCGCTTTTTTAAATCAAACTGATACTTGTGTTAGTACCTGAAAGTTTGCTTTCTACAGCCTCATGTAAATACTTCTCTCACGGAAGCCAAGCGACTTCCAAAATTCATATCCGGAAGAATTCCAATACATCACTTCAACATCTAAATTATTGGTGCCCAGAAAATGCTGCAGTCTCTCAAACGATAATTTACCATAACCCTTTCTTCTGCAATCTCTCGATATGAAAAATTGTCTTAAATACAAAGGCTGCCGGCCATGATCTACAAGAGCATAACCGATGGTTTCACCGCGCTCTTCAAACAGATAAGCTTTATAGCCTCCATGAATGAAAGTCCGCAATCTTTCTTTTAGCTGTTTCGCAGTCATACTGTTGTCATTCTGCTCATCCTCGATAAGCTGCTTGTTCAGAACCGCAAGAAGGTCCAAATCTTCATCGGAGCAAATTCGTATGGATAATGTGGATAATGCACACATCATGATCAACTCCTTTTCTGAGTATCAGCATTTCCTGTAATCTTTCCATGCTCGCTAACCTTATGACTTCATCTCCGCATGGCACCGCTCCCCATGGCGGATGTTGGCGATCCGCTGCCTTTCCATGTCCGCGATTTTTTTCGCGTAGTATGAAATTTATATGCTTATTTGTGATGTTTATTCACCGTGTATTGTCATTCAGTTTATAGCGGTTAACGGGTCTGCCCACTCCACCGTATTGGACATCCAGTAAAAGAACGCCTTTTTTCTGCAAATACTCCAGATAGCGGCGGGCCGTTACCCGCGCCAGGCCTGTCCCCTCCGCGACCTCCTCCGCGGAGCGGGAGTCATTCTGTTCCCCCATAAAAGCGATGATCTGGCGCAGCGTCATGGCCTGCAGCCCCTTGGGCAGCTCCTGCTCCTCCTGAACCGCAGCAGTGCCTGACTGCTTCCGGCCGTGCAGCAAACGGTCCAGCTCCGTCTGTGACAGGGAACCGCCGCCTGCGAGCCTGCCCCTCTTGGCCGTGTATTGCGCCAAAGCCTGCTTGACCCGCTCAAATTGAAAAGGCTTCATTATATAGTCCACAGCCCCGAGCTGCAGCACCCGGCGAATCGTCTCCGGATCATTGGCCGCCGTAATTGCAATCACATCAATATTCAGCTGCTCCTGACGCAGCAGGCTAAGTGTCGTTAATCCGTCCTGCACAGGCATGTACATATCGAGAATTGCCAGCTCAGGCTTCAGCCTGCGCAGCAGTTCCATGCCATCCAGCCCGTTTGCGGCGGTACCGATGACTTTATAAGGTCCCGCTTTCTCAATAAATTGCCTGTGAATTTCGAGGACCATCGAATCGTCTTCAATCAGGACGACTTTCGTCGGCTCTGCTTTCCCCATCATTCCCCTCCTCCCGCTGCATCGGCAGTGTAATCATAATGCTCGTACCTTCGCCTTCGTCCGAATCAATGGCTATCGTGCCGCCAGCTCCATCCACAATGCTGTATACCAGGTGCATGCCGATTCCCCGATGCTCACTCTTTTTCGTTGTATACCCCATTTCGAACAATCTTGCTAGAGTCTCCTGGCTCATGCCGTGGCCGTTATCCTCAATCAGTACGGAGCAGACCTCCGCATTTTGCTCAACGCTCAGAAACACCTCTCTGATCCCCTGTTTATCCTGCAGGGCATCAAACGCATTTTCCACCAGATTGCCCAGCACAACCACCATGTCATGATGGTCAAGGGCTGCCGGCAGTTCTTCAAGCCAGCTGCGGCTGTCCAGCCTGACTTCGATGCCGAGCTCCTTGCCGCGGCTGATCTTCCCGAGCAGAAGACCGGCGATGCTGTCGACACGGACGCGCTGGTTCACGAAACGCAGCAGCCCCTCCTGCTGCTCAACCACCTCGTACAAATAGGCAAGCGCACGCCTCTCATCCCCAAGTTGAATCAAACCGCCCACGGTATGCAGCTTGTTCATATATTCATGGCTCTGTACCCGCAGCGCTTCCACAAACGCTTTGACACCGGTCAGTTCCTCCGCCATGCGTGTCACTTCCGTCCGGTCCTGAAATATGGACACCGCGCCGACCACCCTGTCTTTTACGGTGATTGGAACTCGGGTGCTTACAATCTGGGCGGGACCGATAAAATCGGTGTGATTATACAGCGGCCGGTTGGCCCGCAGTGTGGCCGGAAGCCTTGAATCAGGAAGGATCTCCCGGACAGGGCGTCCGATCACATCCCCCTGAACACGCAGCATTTCCTTGGCCTTGTCATTAAATATGGTGATCTTCTCCTCGCTGTCAATCGCCACAATCCCTTCATGCATCGCCTGAAATGTGGCTGTCCGCTCCACGAGCAGCCTTGCAATCTCTTCCGGCTCCAGCTCGAACATGCGTTTCTTGATATGACTGGCAAGCAGCCAGGAGCCCCAAATGCCGAACAGCAGTGTAAGCAGCGAAATCACATAAATTTCACCAAGCATGCTTTGAATCAAGACCCCCAGCGTTGGCAGCAGCTTGCCGGCAAGAACGACTCCCACCTGCTCGCGCTCTTCGTTCATCACGGGCGCAAACGCGCGCAGCGCGGTGCCTTCCTCCCCTTTGGCCTTCGACAAATACGTATGCTCCGCAAATGCAGCCCGCTCATCGGCGCCGCCGGATTTGGTGCCGATCAGCCGGTTTGCCGGATGTGTCCAACGAATTCCATTCATGTCCATAATGACTATATAATCTGTGTTATTGACAATACGGATTCGTTCGGCAATGTTGTGGAGAGCAGGACGCTTGTCTTTGTCCGTGAGTCCCTCCGCCACCGCAGGCATTTCCGCCACCGTCCGGGCTGTAACGAGCAGCCGCTGCCCCAGCTCGTCTTCCTTGAGCAAAGCGATATGGCCTGTCAGAATAATGCCCCCGATGCTGAAGGCAAACAGAACAATACAAAATGACAGGATCGTGATTTTCCCTTTAATCCGGAGTCCTTTGCGCACATTGCCCCCCCAGTGCCTTTAAGATGAAAAGTAATTGATACCGTTTGCAATAAAACCCTTAGCGTATGATAAACTATAAGCATTCTGTTGAGCAACCGGGGGAATGCAGATCATGAAATCATTTTGGGGCATCGGCCTTTTTGTCATGTTTGGACTGCTGACAGCCGCTGCCATCGGCTTTTATTCCTATTTGCCCGCCGATCCGCTCGTTTATGACGATGAGCAGACCGGGCTGCACGAAGATATTGTCATTAAATTCAGCTATTCCGTTGCAGAGAATACGCCGAAAGGGCAGGCTGCGGAAAAATTCAAGCATCTCGTCGAGAATAAAACCGGGAATCGGGTGCATGTGGAGCTGTTCCCCAATGCGTCCCTCTATAACGAAAGCGATGAAATGGAAGCACTGCACAACGGCAGTGTGCAAGTGATCGCACCCAGCTTCTCGAATATTGCCGAGGCCATTCCGGAATGGATGGTTATGGACCTGCCGTTCACTTATCCGAACGAGGAGGCAGTTATGGCTGCTTTTCGGGGAAGGATTGGAGAGGAGCTGAAAAAGTCGGCAGAGCACCACGGTATGATCGCCATGGCATTCTGGAGCAACGGGTTTCGTCAGATCACCTCCCGCGATAAGGCCATCGTACATCCTCAGGATGTGCGCAATCGGAAGATGCGCATTCAGCCAAGCCGTGTCATTCAGGAGCAGTACCGTTCGCTGGGTGCCGCAACCTATCCGCTGCCCTTCAATCAAATCTACAGAAATGTGGAAAATGGCACTGTAGATGCCGAGGAGAACACGATTTCCAACATCTATTCCAAACGGCTTTACGAGGTACAGCAGTATTTAACGGTTACGAACCACAGCTATCTGGGGTACGGTGTGTTGATGAACAGACAGTTTTGGGAAGAGCTTCCGCCGGACCTGCAGCAGCAGATTCAGAGCGCCATGGAAGAAACAGAGGCATGGGCCAACCGCAATGCGACGGAGATTAACCGCAAGCAGTGGAGAAGCATTCAGGAGTCCTCCGACATGGAGATCGTATATCCCGATGACAAGACATTGCAGGAATGGCGAACCGCCTGGATGCCCTTGTATGAACAGTTCAGGGCAGCAATTGGACCCGAGTTGATCGCTGAGGTCGAGCGGCTGCAGCACGAATACGGTGGTCAGGCTCCTGCATGGCAGAGTCCATCTCCTCCGGAAAGACCCTCTAAGGAAGGCAGCTAATCAGCAACATACACGCTAAAATCACTGCCGAACTGCGTAAATCCGGCTTTATGCGCAACCCTCTGCGAGCTTAGATTGTCCCATGAAGTGCTGTACAAGGGAAGCAGCCCCTGCCGCCGCACTTCCTGACACCATGCAATTACAGCCTCCTGCGCATACCCCTTCCCTCTGTATAGAGGCGCAGTCTCCAGGCTCGCCTCGGCAGCCTGCCCCGATTTTCTGGCACAGCAGCATACAGACACGGCCCTTCCTTCTACAATATAAGCGGCAGCTGGTAGGCGGACCTCAAGCTCAGGTATAAGCCCCTCAAAATAAGGCTCAAGCAATTGTCTGTTATGTAAATTGATGACGACCGCTGAAGATACTGTATCTGTTGCGGGCTGCACGCATGCAAAAGCAGGACCGATCCAGATGCCTTTAACGGGTTTGTATGCGGAGACAGCGTTCAGGACGGCGGCAATATTGAGCGGAAGAGTAGCATATCGGCTGATCTCGGCCACGACGGAGGCAGGCAACTTCTCATGATAATAAGACAGGACCGTATCTTTTGCATGACCCAGAAAGACGGCCGGAGCCTCCGGTGCATTCTGTTCGTTGATCCTAACGATTCTATTTTGTTCATTAAGCACATATAAAGTTGAAGCTTGCAGCTCCATCAGGCTTTTGCTGTCCACATTTACCTCTCCCCGTTTTTGATGTTCAAGACAGTTCCTTGGTCAAAATGATCTCCAGCGGTTCATTTTCAAGCAGTAAACATCCTGCATCCCGGTACCCCAGCTTTCGATAAAAATGCTGTGCCTCCTCATTGGCCTGAGTAGACGTCATCACCAGCTTGTATCCGTTGCTTTTCATTTCATTTTCCCAAAAGTGGACAACCCTGCTGCCTGCTCCCTTGCCCCGATGCTGTTTATCGATCCAGAGCATGTTCATGAACGGGGTGTTGTCCCAGAAATATCCGAACCTCATCCAGCCGATATTCATTTCTTTCTCGTCACGCAGAATGTATATTTCTTTTGCTCTTATTTTCGCCTGTATCAAGCTTTCTGAAATATGGCGGTCATGCTCTCGTATGTACCCATAGTCCGCATCAGCCGCAACAACAATCTTCATCTTATCGCTCCTTAACCTTAATTCCTATGCCCTTTAACTCCCTCTCAATTGCCGTTTTTAAATTACTCTTGCTCGTAACGATTCTTTCGCTAAAATACGACTGCACGTCGTACGAGAAAAGAGCCGCGTATCGCGGCTCTGGCTTATCGCTCTTCCTGTGTTTTGGGGACCGTAAAAGAAACAACTGTCCCTATTCCCGGTTTGCTGCTGATTTGCAATCCTTTACCGTATAACTGTCTTAGACGTCTATCCGTGTTCTTCAGACCGACTCCTTCGGTTGAATCCATACCGTCTTGAAAAACTTCCTGCAGCCGTTTCTCATCCATTCCGATGCCATCATCCTTAACCGTGATTTCGGTCCAACTCGGCCCATCAGCTACGGCAATAGTGACCGTCCCCCCACCGCTCCTGGGCAGAATCCCGTGCTTCAGTGCGTTCTCAACCAGAGTCTGCACCGATAACGGAGGAATCCGCACAGTACCGTGCGATTTCTTGGCCACATCCCACTGTATATTGATTCTGCTGCCAAAGCGTTCTTTTTCAATGTACAGATACGAACGCAGCAGCTCCAATTCATAGTCCAGCGGAAGCAGCTGGTTCATATTGATCGGGTCGAAGCTGCGGCGCAGGTAATTTCCAAATTCATTGAGCAAAGCAACCATTCGATCCGTGTCCACCTCACTGAGTGAAGCGATTGTATTCAGCGCATTATGTAAAAAGTGAGGTTGAATTTGCGCCTGCAGCCAAGCGGCCTCCATACGCAAACGCTCACCGACGGATTGCTTCAGATCAACCCATGTACGGATACGCAGCCTGAGCTCCAAGGCTTCCACAGGCTTGGTTACATAGTCATTTGCACCCGCTCCAAAGGCGGCCTGCACGTCCTCCGGCCGGTTCCTTGCTGTCAGGAGAATAATCGGGAGCTCGGAAATTGAGAACTGGCTTCTGATTTTCTTCGTCAATTCATAACCCGACATATGCGGCATCATAACATCAGAGACGACCAGGTCCCATTCCCCTTGATGAAGCTTAACCAGCGCCTCCTTCCCGCTTAATGCAGACGTAACTTCATAACGCTCCAATGTGAGCATATCGTCCAGGACCCCCAAATTAACCGGGTCATCATCCACAACTAATATTCTGGGCCTGCGCTTAGTTGAAGGAGCTTCTGTGCCTGCCGGGAGAGAATCCGCAGCCTGCGGCAGTGGATGCAGCTTACCGTCCCCTGCATCTTCGCGGAGCAAGCGAGCCTGCTGATCTTCTTTGAACTCGGCAGCTGGCGCCGCTTCAAACTCCGCTAGGCTGGCTTCTACATCCAGGGTAAATGAAAACTCCGAGCCTCGTCCTGGGATGGATTTCATCTCCACTTTCCCGCCATGAAGCTCTACCAGCTGTTTTGTAATGCTGAGTCCGAGTCCGATCCCGCCGCCAATCGCGGTTATGCCGGAATCGCCGCGTTCATAAGGCATCAATATTCGCTGCTGCATCTCTTTATCCATGCCGATTCCGGTATCCTTGATTCTGATCACCGCTTTGTCATTCCTCAACTCTGCGAGGATGGTAATGGTCCCTTCCTCCGTATATTTGATTGCATTATGGACCAGATTAAACAGAACCTGCACAAGCCGGTTTTCATCCGCAATCACCAGCGGAAAATTCGCAGGTATATCAATGACCAGTTCAAGCCGCTTCCTTTCCGACAAATAGCGCAGCATATCCGTCACACCGGATGCTGCCCCATGTAGACTCACCCGGTCCTTGTTCAAACGAATGTTTTGTTCCTTCAGCAAGGTCACATCCAGCAAATCGTTCAGTAGCAGCGACATTCTTCGGCTGACATTGATCATCAGTTCCAGCTGCCCTTCGCTTTTGGGTTCAAGCTTGCCCCTGGCTTGATCAAGAACCGACTGTGCCATGTTAATAATGCCGTGCAGAGGATTGCGAAGCTCATGGGATGTATTGGCCAAAAAGTCGTCCTTCAGCTTGTCAGCCTTCTGCAGATCTTCGGCCAGCTTTTGCACCCGCAGTGTATTCTGGTAAAATCGGTTGAACCAAAAAGCCGCAAAACCGAGAAAGGCAATGATCAAGTCAAAAGGATAAAAGGGCATATCCTGCCATAAATATGTTTTCATAATTCCGCCAATCAGCTGATTGATTGAGACAGCGGCTGCCGACAGCAGCAAAATGAAAGCATCCTTTTCCCCTCTCCGAATAGCCCTGAACACAAAGTATGGAACCATGGTGATACTGAGCAGAACTAAGACCAAGAGAAACTTGCGCTGATAAACGATAAAATCAATCGGAAGGGCGATCGCAGCAAGTATGGCTGCTGCGCCGAAGATATTGAACGAGCGCATAAACCTTTTGTATGCTCCCGGGGCGAACATGGCCCGTCCGAACCAAATCAGGTATAAACCTATCCCCATATAGGCTATAAGCCGGATTTTAACTTCCCACGTTAAATCCATCGGAAACCATTCCACAAGCAGCCGGTCGTCGTCCATCATCATTCCTGTGAGTGCGCAAACAAGCAGCCCAGCAAAAAAAAGCACCGTTTTTTTCCGATAACCCAAAGCAAACAAAATAACGCTAAAAAATACAAACATCAGAATCACGATGGACACCATTAGCTGCATAGTCTGCGTGACAAGCGTTTGAAACGAAACAGCTGCCGCCGTCCCCAGTTTGATCGGCTTGGTAATGCCCCCCGCATAGGGATAATCGAAATTGGACACTTGAATGACAAGCTGAATTTCTCTTGAATCCGGTTGAAAAAAATCCGAAAACGGAATATTTCTCGCATGATTCTGCGGTCGGACCTCAGCCGGTTGGCCCGTCTCCTTTTCTAATTCACCATTAATATATAATCTTGAGGCCGTCTGGATGCTCGATACCCGGATGCCATAAGCAACACTGGGGTCATCTATTAAGATCCGCAGCCGATATGTTCCTATCCCAAGATTGGTTCCCGTGCCGGCCGTTTGTTTCCAGGCGCCGGGAACCTGTATCCACCGCTTGTTCTCCTGGTCCTGTCCTCTCTCAGCGGATTGAGGCGTAAGGAACTCCCCCGGGTAAAACTCCCATTCTCCGTTTAGCGTTACAACACGCTTGTCATCAAAGGATAATCCCCGCAGATCAAGAACTCCCTGCTTGGCTGAAGGAGTTGGCGGCTCTATGTTAAAGCTGAACCAAAGCAGCCTTATCCCCACCAAAATAACAACAAACAACAGCAGGATCCATATCATTTTTTTGGGAGATAGCGTATCAATAAATTTCTGCAAGAACATCCAATCCTTTGACTATAAACTGTCAAACCAGTTGATCATAGAATCGATTATAGCAACTGATAGGGGAATTTGTAACAGCAAAAAAATGCACCTCCCGATTTATATACAGCCTTCAGGAGATGCCAGGTATAATCTAGCTACTCTTTCGATTGTCTTTTGCGAAATTTCAACCAGATGCCCAGGAACAAAATAGCCAGACCGGTCAGCTGCACTGGCAGCGCACATCTTCCCCCTGTTTGCGAAAGCACGTTATTACCTGAATCACTTTGTTTCCCAGTCGTATCCACACCGTTATGTCCGGATGGCTCCAGTCCTTCGGCAGCCTCCAAACCAGGGAGCCCTCCATCATGATCTCCGTCGTCTTGCGTTCCGGATCCTTGATCTGTACTTGGTGTAGTTCCCGCATCAGCATCGTTTGCCATAACCCCAACCCCGGATATCACTTGAAGGATGAGCACCCAGGCCATGATCATGACTAGAATTTTCCTGTTCATCTTTTGAAGCTTGTCACCCTCTTCTCGTATCACATTGGCAAATGGAACAATGAACATTGTACGGATAAAATCTCTACATATTCTTTACAGAACGGTGAGACCCGCACCTGCAAAAATGGGATAAAAAAAACAGCTCCCAATCTGGATGACCCAGATTTAAAGGAGCTGGTTATATATATATTTTCATTTTCTTTTTCCATGCCTCGTACCACTCGATAATATGAATACTAGGTTCTATCCCCAGTTCCTCCTGCATCACACTCTCCAGCCTGCCGTACTGAAGCAGCACTTTATTATTCATTTGCTGGCCGGCATAGATTTGCATTAATGCGAAATGAGCTTTTTCTTCCTGAGGAAATATGTCGCAAATCTTTAAGTGACATTTTTCTGCTTCATTCATCAGCTTCTGCTCTTCATACCACCCCGCCAGGGCGAAGGACGTGTGCAGCCACAACGCTTTCAGACGCTCCCGCTCACTCTCGAGCCACCAATAATCATATTCCCCAAGATAATCTCCCGTGTAGGCTTCGATCACCCTCAGATAGTCCTTTATAGCTTCCATTGAAGGGGGAAGCAGTGCAGTTTGCATCCTTTTCCATTCATCAACATCAACCAGAACGTTCTGCAATTGTAAAATGTAACCCTCTGCAACCGTTTCAAGCTTTATGTAATCCGTGAACGGACGCAGAGTCTGCCGTACATGATAAACCGTGTTATACAGCTGCGCATACACTCTTTCTATTTCGTAATCAGGCCACAGAACCTCGACAAGCATGGACTTGCGTACCGGCTGTCCGCGGTGCTGCAGCAAATACAGAAATAATTCCTGTGCCTTGTTGGTGCGCCACTGCAGCAGCTTAAGCTCGCCGGAGGGGGATTCGATCATCAGCTGCCGGAACAAGTGGACATGGATGGATGACGTCTGCGCAGGCTCCTCAGCAGCATCTCCGACTGCATGTCGGTTATGAATACGTTTTTGAATTCTTTCAATTGTTTTGGCCAACCGCTGAACGGTTACCGGCTTCACGACATAATCAAGCGCTTCCAACTCAAATGCCTGTACCGCAAAATCTTGAAACGCCGTAACAAACACAATCGAAACGTCCGGCTTGTTTCTCACAATGTCCTCAGCCAACTCAATACCGCTTATTTCAGGCATACTGATATCGAGAAAAATAACATCAACAGCTTTACGCAATATCTCTGTCTTTCCAGATTCCACATCAGAATATTTCCCTACGATTTCTATATCCGGAAGCTTCTTCAGTTGTCGCTCCAGGAATTCGATTGCAAGAAGTTCATCGTCGATAAGAATTACCTTCATGTTCACCCTGCTCCCCTGCTGCAAAAGATCGCTTGATTCAAACAAGAGGTGTTCGAAAAAATTCAGGATCGCCTCTTTATAATTATAATAGAAAACGTCCATCGGCGTGCCTTCAAAAAAGACGGACCACTTTTATATTAATTTTTTTGCGATTACCTTGAATTGAATCTATAGTGGCTCAAATAGACCCCGGTGCGTGACCATGGGCTTACCTTGAATTATCGGTTGATCTTGTACTTTTCTTAAAAAAATAATGGAGTATGAAGTATTCTATGTATATTTTCCTAATTATGATGTCTCCTTTCCTAAATATACTACCCGGTTAGAGATTTGCCAATACATTTGAAAACACTGCTTGAACATGGCTGAAAATACAAGAAGAAGTTGATAAAGGAAGAGTTGAAAAAAAGAAGCGGAAGCTGATAGGACGATTGCCCCAGCTAACCGCCTGCCTTTCGCTAGAATGAGATAAATGCAGCTTTAGCCTGAAATTCATGCTCTAAAATAGAGAACAGACAGGAGTCATGATACTGGCCCTTAAACCACATATGCTCGCGCAAGAGCCCCTCCTGTTTCATGCCGATCCTCCTCATCACATTGGCGGACGCTGTATTCCCGGGACGGCAGGTTGCATAAATCCGGTGCAGATGCTGCTCGCCAAACCCGAACTGCAGCATCGCCTTTGCTGCCTCGGAGGCGTACCCGCGGCCCCAATAATCTGGATGAAAGCAGTACCCGATCTCGCCGTTTGACGCATTTAATCCAATCCCGCATCCGCCGATAAGCCGCCCTTCCTCACGGAGCACAACCGCGAATTCGAAGGATTGACGGGGATCTTGTGTCTGTGCCGCAATGACCTGAGCCATATAGTCCTTGGTCTGCTGCTCGGTATTCGGCCCCCACATCGTGTACCTGCACACCGACTCGTTGGACGCATATTGATGCACGCTTTCCCAGTCCTCAGGCACAAAATCGCGAATCAGCAGTCTTTCCGTTTCCAGCTGCATACGTTCCCTCCTTATCATTTCAACGATACGGCTCGGATGCCCTCCCGCCAGTTCTCCGACAGCCAACAACACACTTAGGGCTTGCGGGGATTTCCGCAAAACGAGAGCGGTGTGATTAGCGCAGCCCCCAGGCAATCATGCGCTCAAACCATTTCCACGGCAAAAGCGCTTTGGCCCACATCAACAACCCGGATCCCCGGCCGGCTGCATACCGCAGCCGGGGTGAGCGCATGGATACGATGCGCCCGACCAGGTCCGCAACCTGCTGCGGGTCGGGAGCGTTCTCCGCCGCCTTCCTTGAATAACGGAGCACCGCTTGCAATCTGTCGTGATACGGCGAAGTGTCGGCAATGCGGATACGCTCCAGCCCCTTATTCCAGATCGGAGTGCGAAAAGCGCCCGGCTCTACGAGCACGATACGAACGCCAAATGGAGCCATCTCAAGCCGCAGACTCTCGCTGAATCCTTCTACCGCGAACTTGGAGGCGGCATAAGGGGCGTACCCGGGGAAACCCGCCAATCCGCTGACGCTGCCCATGTTAATGATCAGCCCTGAACCGCGAGCTCTCATATAAGGCAGCACTGCCCGTGTCACCGCCACAAGCCCAAAAAAATTCGTCTCCAGCTGGTGACGCCAGTCTTCCATCGGCAGCTCCTCTACATAACCGCCCAGCGCAAAGCCGGCATTATTGACCAGAACGTCGATCCTGCCGTACAAGGTTATGATTTCAGCTACCGCCCGTTTAATGGACTCGGAATCCGTCACATCCAGGCGCAGCACATGCATCCTGTCAGAGACACCCGTCTGCTGCGCCATGCTCATCAAGTCGCCTTTTTTACCCGTATCCCGCATGGTGGCTGCAACCTGGTATCCCTTACGAGCCATCGTGACTGCCGTCAGCAGGCCGAAACCGCTTGAAGTGCCTGTAATCAAGGCGACCGGCGCAGGCGAGCTTTGGGGATTCTCCTTCATGCCTGTCTCCCTCCTTCCATACAAAAATAAACCGGTGAATGAATGATTGCTACAGCTTCAATTTCCGGATGATCGGTACGCCGATGCCCCACAGCAGCTTTTCCAGAATCGTCCAGCAGGCTTTTGTCAGGAACGGCAGATGCCTGTCATACACAGCCGTGACCTCCAGCTCCGCCACTGCGCCGCGGTTGCGCTTGAACTGCCCGACACCCGAGCTTTCGTGCAGCAGCAGCCCCCTTTCCTCCGCGATGCCGATCAGAACGGCGGACAGCATCCGGTACAGCCCTGTTTTCTGAGGCAGGGTTGTATCGTATCCGAACAGAGGTGTGGTCATAAGCCCTTCTCTGGCAAAGAAGCCGAGCACAGCATCCAGGCGTCCGTTCTTGCGCAGCCCGTACAGCTCCAGCGTGCCTGTTTCTATAGCCATTTGTATAAATTGCTCCGTAAACTGCGGGTTGCAGGCGGAATACTTGTGAATGTACAGCAGGTCGTAAAGCTGCTTGATGCGGGAAGCATCATCAGGCCGCATGTCTGACGGACAGGAAATGCTGTAACCTTGCTTCCGAATCAGTCCCCGGTCTCTTTTAACAAGCCATCTCGCTTTGGCATTGACCGGATGTAGAGCAACTTCCGCCAAGGCTCCGTCTTGTTCCCGCCTCCCATGGAGCAAATAAATCTGGCGGCTGGGTATCAACTTACAGCCCTTTTCTTTCATGGCATCCAGTAAACGGCCGCTTGCGGCTCTGTTCAGGGAGCGGCATAAAATGGCGTGCCGCGGATAACGCTGCTGCAGTTCGTCAATGACCGCCTCCAGCTGCCCGGGAGTGAGAGCAGGATACAAATTTGTGGACAGGAGCCAGTTATTCACCTGTACGACACGATTAAACCGCGCTTTGCGCAGAAGCTGGCCGATCATATTCAGAATTCCGCCAAGTAAAACCTCGGCAGACCGATTGCGCAGATTGGCCAGTTCCTCCCCCGCATACGTAACATAGTGAGTATATGGGGAACAGACATATGAATTGTCATACTCTGCGTCATTGACGGTAACCGGCATCGGGATGCCGTCCACCGTTACAACGAGCAGCCGGGTCCGGACATTATGGATATAGCTCGAAACGGACTGCCTCACCATTAACGGCAGGATATACTTCTTCGCATACCGGCCGTATTCCGTGTCCGGCCACATTAGCTCGCCGATATTCGTCTCATCATACCATCTAACATTCGCGGTCACGGCCTCCATCTCCTCTCCACCCGCCGCAGCTTCAGATCTCCCGGTTTGAAGTCATAGGGCACAAAGCTGATTTGCGGCAGAACACACCCAATGCGATGACAGAGCTGAATAATTTGCACTACAATTTGCTCCTGAATGTCCGCCGTCTCCTGCAGTTCTTCGTCCCGCCCTCTATAGGAGATTTCAAGAGTTTCTGCTCCGGTCTGCACGACACGGTAATGCTCTATGGCAGGAGAGGCTGCGATCACGGCACGGGTGACAAAATCCGGAAAAATGGGCACCAGGGCTCCATTACCAGCGCACGGAAGATATAATATATCGTCACATCGCCCTTCGATACGCTCAAGGGCTGTAAAGGCGGAGCCGCATGCGCAGGGAGCCGCCGTCTCTGTCAAAATATCGTTCAGGCGGTAACGGACGACAGGCTGCGCTGTTCTCGAAAAATCCGTAACAATCGGCACAAAGCGGCGGCTCTCCTGGTCGATGTACTCCTTTTCAACATGAACGATATCTTCATTTAAATGCAGTGTGCCATGCTCGCAGGTGGCGCCAAGAAACCCTTCCGTACACTGATACGCCTGATGCGCCGGCAGCCTGAAAGCCTCTTCAATATAGCGGCGGTCCAGCGGGTCCAGCACCTCGGCCACCGAGATGATTTTGCGCGGCTGTACCGTCAGGCGGCCTGCCGCCTGCTCTTCGGCAAGAAGACGCAGCATAGAGGCAGGGGCGATCAGAATCCCCGGGCGATAGGCCTCCAGCCGCCGGACATGCTGCTCAACAGGCTCCAGCAGGTCGAAATATTGGAACTGCAGACGGCCGCGCTTTACCGATTCATACAGATTGCTGTTGGCACGGAGAAAAAAAGCGATCTTTTCCGCCTGCAGCAGACCTCCCGGCAGCAGCTTGGCCAGCACTGTTCCGCTCCACGCCGCCTGTTCGCGCGCGCTGACGATGAACAGCCCCCGATTGCCGGAGGTGCCGGATGACAAGCCGACTGTAACCCCGCCCACCATCGGCTTGAAATCACGGGTCTGTTCCGCCAGCAGAGCCGCTTCCATCGCCTGCTTCCGGCTGATCCCGACCGTGTTCAGGCTGTCGAAATGGTCCATCATGATCTGCTTGTCGATGACAGGAAAGCTCCGCCAATCCGCGGCAGCGATGCCCTTCCACAGCTCCCGGTAAAATGGCGAGGCCCGGCGGATCGATTCCACATGACGGATGATCCTCTTTTCCTGCCAGCGATCAAACCTGGCGCGGTCCGTCCATTTGCGCGCTCTCAAGGCTCGGAAATAATAGTACAAAATCAGATGCAGCTTCATTCCCATCCCCTCGTTCCCCACGCAGCGAGCGCTTCCCGGCAATGGCTCGGCACGATGCGCACAGCCGGATAATGCGTATGCAGCTGCCGCAGCAGCTCAAAGCTGCGCTTGTATTCCCCGCGGTCCGACATAATGAGCCCGGCGGCTGGATGCGGCGGCCGTTTCTCCATGAAGGCGCGGCTCGACCACACGGCATCGGCGCACAGCAGATAGTCCTGACGCTCGGTGGATACGAGCAACCCGATCATGCCTGTGGCATGGCCGGACAACTCCACTGCCAGCATGCTGCCGTCCCCGAACAGATCATAGGCTTTATGAAACGGAAAGCCTGGCTCGAAGGGCCGGATGACAGAGGCTGCCGCTACCGGCAGGGAACGGGCCGCAAAATCGTCCGGCAGCAGACCGGGCAGAAAACCTGCACGCACACGGCGCAGGGAACCGAGCTGCTTCACCGCATTATACGCCTTCTGCAGGTATATAAAGCGGGCGTTCGGAAAATCACGCAGCCCGCCGATATGATCGGCATGGAAATGGGACAGCACGATGTACTGAACGTCCTGCGGCGTTATTCCCACCTTCCGCAGCTGGCTCGCAGCGCTGTCCTCCTCCCGGAACATGACCGGTGTAATATGCCTGTACAGCGCATTCGGGAGGCGAGCTGTTTCCGTGAAGAAACGCCCACTGTACCCCGTATCGAACAGCACAGGGCCATACTTCGGGTGGAGCATGCAGGCAAAGCCTGCCGGAAAAGATACGGGACGAAGCGTGCCTCCACGCAGGGTCAGGAATTCCGGATGCGTACAATATCCCGCAGCACCCAGCAGCAGTTTCACAGAAAGGGATGTCATCATGCTTGCGTCACCCACCAGTCTGCGAAGCGCTGCAGCCCATCCCATACGGATACGCTCGGTTTGTAGCCAAGCTGCTCGCGCGCCAGCGTAATATCAAGCGTATGCGGGATTGCCACCGATCCGGCCGTATACCTGGTCAGGAGCGGCTCCCCGCGCAGCGGCAGCACACGGTACGCCAGCTCCAGCAGGCCGGCGATCCCGTAGGCGGCCCGGTACGGGATGCTGCGCGTGCGCAGCGGAATATCCAGCATGGCGAACAATTTCTCCACCACTTCCCGGAACGGCAGCGGCTCGCCATTGCTGATATTGTAAGCCTGACCGAGAGCGGCAGGCGCAGCGCTGCAGCCCAGCAGCATCGCGTCCACCACATTGTCCACATAGGTCAGGTCAATCCGGGCCTGTCCGCCGCCGAGCATAGGCACGCCGAGCTTGCCGTTCGCCTGCAGCAGCCGGGGGAACAGCGTCCGGTCCAGCGGGCCGAATATGGCCCGCGGACGCAGGATCAAGACCGGCAGCCCTTCGCGGCTGGCCTGCATCACTTCACGCTCTGCCAGCAGCTTCGTCGCTGCATAGGCATTGGCCGACCGCGCCGGGAGCGGCTCCGATTCGCGGATCAGGAAGCGTGGCCTGTAATTGAAATAAATGCTCGGCGTTGAAATATGAATGAGCCGCTTCACTTCATGCTTCCGACAGCCTTCTATAATATGGCGTGTTGCCAGGACATTGCTGCCATAAAATTCCCTATAATCTCCCCAGGGAGAAGACAAGGCAGCACAGTGAAATACATAATCCTGGCCTGCGCACGCCTGCACGACCCTGTCTGCGTCCCGCATATCCGCCTGTACAAAACGGATGCCGTCCCGGGTCAACTGTGCACCGCTCTCCCTGCTGCGACCCATGCCGCTGACATCCCATCCCATCTGAGCCAACCGCAGAGCCGCATGGCGGCCCAAAAATCCGGTCGCTCCCGTAACCAATGCTTTTGTCGTCATGTCTCACCGTTCCATTCTATATCCTGAGTCAGCGCTTCGGTCATCGTAATGCCCAGCTGCCTGCTCAACCGCCAGGCGCTGCAGACGATCCATGCCTGCTCCAGAAAGGGCCGCGGATCATCGTAACGCCAGATGACATCCCGCGCTCCGCGCAGCGAACCCAGCCACGCTGCCCAATCCTGTCTGCTGCGGTTTCTCCGCAGCCCACAGCCCAGCATAGCCAGTGTAATCATCGCGGCGGAGCCATCATGGGGGGTTACCGTACGCTTGGCCCGCACAAGTCTGTCCGGGGCGGCAAGCGCGAGCTCCAGCCCGCCGCCTGCGGCAAAAAGATGAATGCCGCTGGTAGCGCGCGGATTACATTCGATCGGATAAAGCGTGCCGTCCAGTGCCTCAATAAAGTCAAAGCTGATCTGTCCCGAAAAGCGCAGACTGCTTGTAAACCGGGTCACCCAGTCATAGGCCAACGCGTGATCAACATGCTTGAAATAGACGCTGGCCCCGATCTTGCCCGTGCGATATCGGCTTTCATAGGCGGCATGGGCCACTACTCTGCCATCATGGACTACACTGTATGTGCACAAAGCCTTCCCCTGTATGAATTCCTGCGCCACCCACGGCGCTGCGGGCGTAATCTGCAGAACAGGAACAGGCACAGGCCTGGACCTTCCGGCAGATGTATCCCGCCCGAACCGGTCCGGCATGATCACCCTGGAGGCAAAGCGCGAATACGCCGGCTTGAACACCTTGCTGCCGGAAGAAAAATTGCCCGGCTCTCCCGCCGCCTCCCATTCCTCTGCACTCGTGATCAGCTCCGTATGCGGAACCTTGAAGCCGAGCCGACGGGCCAGCTCTATAAACTCACCCTTATGATGCAGCTGCCTCAGTTGGCTAAGGTCCGGCGACAGCACTCTGCAATGCCCTCTCAGCCTGTCCAGCCCCCGTGCAATATAGAAAATCTCCTCACACGTCGGTATGAGGAGATCAATCCGTAAGCGGACGATAAGGGCCTCCAGCTCTTCCAGAAAGCGCTGCGGCTGCTGGCGGGGAGGCGGCAGCCTGAAGCTTCTTTCCACCGCTGATGATACCCTGCATAAATGGCTGGCCGTACTCTCGGCCGCGTACACCCGGTGTCCGGCATGATGCAGCAGTCTGGCCAGTTCGAGCGCTGCGGGAGCCCGGCCACCGGTAATCAGAATATTAAGCGGTGCCTGCGCAGCCCCGTCTCTAATAGTCAATGACCATCCCTCCCAATGACAGTCCAGCCGCGGTGCCGATCAGCAGCATGCGTTCTCCGCGCCGGATGCGCTGCTGACGAATCGCTTCATGCAGCCCCATGGGGATAGAGGCGGCGATGGTATTGCCGTGATTGGGCGTAATATTCATAAATTGGCTCTCGGAGATGCCCAGCTTCTTGCGCAGCAAACGCATCGCCATTGCGCTGCCCTGATGGGGGATGACGACTCCGAAATCCTTCATGACTGTACCGGATTGCTTGAGCAGCCCTGCAATAAAGTCCGGCAGCAGTCTGGACGCCATGCGGAATATGCCCTGACCGTCCATATGAAACAGAAACGGGTCCTCCACCGGAATGTTCCGCTGACCCGGAGGATATTTGGTCCCGCCGCCGGGAATTTCAGAATAATGTGCTCCTTTGCCATAAGTATGCAGGGACGTATGTACAATTTGCGACCCCTCGTCCGTACCGGAAGGCCCGATCACAACTGCCGCTGCCCCGTCGCCAAACAGGGCTGCGCTCTCTTTATCCTTCCAGTTCAGCCCGGCCGAGGCAATCTCCGTGGCCACAAGCAGCACGTTTCTGTACCGTCCGGCATCGACCATATATGACATGACATCAAGCCCCACCAAAAAGCTCAAACACGTCGCGTCAATATCAAAAGCCGGTACGCCCGACTGCCCCTGACCCATCGCCTTTTGAATAAATACCGCGGTGGATGGCAGCGGCTGCTCCTTGGTGCCGCTTGTGCATACCAGACAGTCGATGTCCGTGAAAGAAAGTCCGGCATCCGTCAACGCTGCTTCCGCCGCTCTTGCCCCCATCTGCGACGCAGTCTCCCCCTCTGCTGCAAAATGGCGTACGCCGATTCCGGTCGCTTTATGCACCCATCCGGCCGGAACGCCAAGACGATCGTCCAACTCTTCATCCGTCACGATCCGGCCGGGCAAATATTTTCCAGTACCCAAAATTTTCACTCTTCGCAATTGCATGACTACCCTCTCCCAGTAATTCTTGCTGCCCTGAAATACCCATGATACAATCCTGATCTAGCTTATCATTCGATTCTGTTAAAGTTCCGCAGCGTTCTGAGAGCCTGCAGTGTGAGCACACCCTGCCACTCTCTCTTGGCATCCGCCCATTCCTTTTCATACTGGTGCCAATCCCAGCTCGGTTCCCACGAACCGTCTTCAGCCTGGCTATGAACAAGCAGGTCCAGCTCGGCGGGAATCACTTCCTCATACTTTTTATAGTAATGAGAGGCAGGAGAATCAACCACCTGAAGCGGAGTTGCGGTGTATCCTGTCCGCTCGCCGGTACGGATATCCACGCATCGATCCATGAACAGTTCAAGCTTGTCAGCGATTCTTCTTCCCCGCTCACTGTCCAATCTTTCCGCCAGGTGCAAATAACAGAACAGCTCGTGCATCTCAGACAAATCGCATTCATTCAGCAGGTATTCAACAGCATGATCGATCAATTCATTCAGACTCATAAATTTATAAACAGACCGGTAATCCATAAAAAAAGCGAGGATATCCGCATTCGGATTGCCCCAATGGTCCCTGAACGCTCCATAATTCCACCAAACGGCTCTCGGATGGTTCTCCGCTTCCCTCGGAATGATGTCCCAGCCTTTGATATCCGGCAGATATGTATCTTCAAGATAATCCAGCGCGCTTAGAATCATGTCTCTACGAAGCTCCGAGGGTTCTCCTATCTGCAATATCTCCAGACCCCATGTTGTTGCCAAAGCGGAAGACTCCGGGCAGCGGAGGTCCGCCTCCAAACCGTGCCCGAAACCGCCGTCTCCATTCTGATATCGCTTCAGCTCCGCAAGCACCGCATGGAAAGAACCGGACTCGAATTCATACTCAAACAAGGCGCGTTCCAGCCTTCTGGCCTTATGTTTCATAAAAGCGGCGGCCCGCTCAACGCCGCTGCGGGTCAAAAATTCCATAGGCCCAACCTCCTTTGTGTGCTAATACGGGCAGTGTAATAGATGATAGCTAAGCTTACCAGCCTTCACGTTCCGCCAGGCTTTGAATTTGAGCCGTATGATGCCTTACATGCCAGGCGAATCTTTGCATAGCTGCATTCAGCGTCATGCCGCCAAGCTGTTCGTTTCTGAACGTTTTCTGATAATCTTCTTCGCTCAGCGTATGCAGCAATGCTGTAAAACGGGCATGCACCGCTTCAATCAGCAGCAGCGAGGCTTCCGCCTCCGCCGTATGATAATCCCCGCATTCAGCCCATGCCTCCTGACGGTACCCGGGAATGATCGGATTATCCTCCGTCAATCCGCGTCTGAAACGAACATATGCGTTCATGTTGTTGTCCGCCAGATGATGGATGACCTGCAGTACAGTCCAGCCTCCAGGGCGGTAAGGAGTCCGCAGCTGCTCCGGCGTCCAGCCTTGTACCAGCTCCCGCAAAATTCGCGGCTGTTCTGCGATTTCGCGGATATACCGCTCCCGCTGCTCTTTCCCGGCCGCAGGCACATATTCAAACTTCCCGACAGGATACCGAAGTTCATCAGAAGTGTTCATATTCATTGCCTCCCAATCGCAGTCATTTCAAAATACCAGCTCACAATCATGATGCTCCCACACATCGAACAAATTGCCGTCAGGGTCTTCGAGCACAAAAAATTTGCCGTACTTCCCTTCATCCGCAATGTTCCCCACCTTTACACCTTCCGACAGCAGGTAAGCATGCAGGGATACAATATTATCTGTGAAAAAAGTAATGACCCACCGTTTCGACTCTATCACATTTTTTTCCTTCCTACCCAGTATACCTGATCCTTTTGTAAAAGATAGACCATCATAGTTTACAGAAACTTAACCCCATTGATATAACACCATCGACTCCATTCTAACAAAATGCAGCAAAATTGTTGGTTTTAAATATACAAATTTGTGGCCCCAAAACCGATATTACTAACACGTTGTGTTATTACAAACAGGTAAAAGGGGTCTTTGGGTATGAAATCAATAACAAGAATGACACTGCATAAGAAACTGATGATCACCTTTATCATCGTTATGCTGATCCCGGCCGTGGCAGTAGGTGCTTTATCCTACAATTCCTCGGCACGCAACTTTGAGCAGCAGTTGCTGGATAATGCGCGCGCAAACGTTGACATTGCCAATAAAATGGTATCACAGCAAATCGGAAGCAAAACGGCCGATATCGAGCATTATGCGCAGCTGTTCAGCGCTCAGGATGCCGCGGACCCGGAAGCATCCGGCCTGCGCGGCAAGCTGGAGCTTTATCTGGCAACCCATCCGGAAGCACAGAACATCTTTATCGGGACGGAAAATCAGGATATTGTACGCGCCCGCGAGGATGCCTCTGACAGTAAAAGCGACCCGCGCGAGCGGCCATGGTATCAGCAGGCTGCGGGGCAGCCCGGACAGACCGTGATTTCCGCTGTTTCCATGAATTCAGACAATATTCCGGTTGTGTTCATCTCACGTACCATTGCCGACGGACGAGGGGTGCTCGGCATGTCTCTTAACCTGACCAAGCTGCAGGAGATGACGGCCATTCAGGTGGGAAAAAGCGGATATATCCTGATCATGGATCAGAATAAGCAGTATGTCACACATCCGACCGAAGAGCTTGGGAAAGTCATCAATGCCGATTATATAGATAAAATATTTGCCGCAGACAAGGATACATTTACATACGACTATGGCGGGCAGACGAAACAGATGACCTTCACCACTAATGAGCTTACCGGCTGGAAGGTGGCGGGAACCATGATGAGCTCCGAAATCACGGATGCCGTCAAGCCGATCCGCAATACGACCCTGATCGTTATTATTGCTTCCATAATTGTAATTGGCATGTTGGCCACGCTGCTTATCCGCTCGCTGCTGAAGCCTTTGAAGCGCCTGCAGCAGAATACGGAGCAGATCAGCGGCGGCGATTTGACAGTACAGGTGGCTACCGCCCGAAATGACGAAATCGGGGAGTTGTCCCGCCACTTCCAGGGGATGGTCGATAACCTGCGCTCCATGATTCTGCAGGTGCAGGAGATGACCGACAGCCTGTCCTCTTCCTCACAGCAGCTTGCGGCAGGGGCTGAGCAGACCACTTCAGCCATTGAGCATGTGACGCTCGCCATGCAGGAGGTTGCCACAGGCACAGAGAAACAGCTGGCGACGATTCGCGAAGGGGATGAGCGGATGCAGGGGATGTCCGCCGAGGTGGATCATATTTCAGCTTCCATGCAGCAGATGTCCGAGATTGCCGCATCCTCCATTGCACTTGCGGACTCCGGAAGCGAAGCGATCGGGGAGGCTGTCATGAAAATGGACAGCATTCAGACAACCGTATCGGAGCTGGACAGTGTTATTGAAGATTTGAATACACGTTCGTCACACATTGGCAGTATCGTAAGCACGATCTCCGAAATTGCCAAGCAAACAAACCTGCTGTCCCTGAACGCATCTATCGAGGCTGCCCGTGCAGGCGAGCATGGCCGCGGGTTCAGCGTTGTTGCGACAGAGGTCCGCAAATTGGCCGAGCTGTCCGCACAGTCCGCCCAACAGATTACCGAGCTGATTCACGATATCCAATCCGGTGTGGCAACCGCCTCGGACCGGATGGATGCGGCGAAGGAACGCGTCGGCGAAGGCATTACAGTCGTGGATCTTTCCGGACGCTCCTTCTCCCGCATCCGCAAGTCAGTCGCCAAGTCGGCGCAGCAAATCGATTCTATCGCCGCAGCAGCTGCTGAGCTCGCCCAGAATACCGTCACTGTTGTTCAGGCCATGGAAGAGGTCGGCCGTCTTTCCCAGGAAACAGCGGGCAATTCAGAGACGGTGTCCGCTGCGGCACAGCAGCAGCTTGCTTCCATGGAGGAGATTGGCAGCTCTGCCACGGATCTGACCCGGATGGCCGAACAGCTTCAGCAGCTGGTCGCGCGCTTTAAACTGCATCCTTCCCACGGTGAAGCAGACCAATAATGGTTACTCTCAACTGGATGTTGGAATGCAGGATGACATTGGAGAATGACCTCCAAAGGGAAGAATCTTTGTCAACAGTTCGACATTCTGATTAACCCTGCCGATTATAAAAACCGGGTTCCCTAGTTAAATATGGGAACCCGGTTTTTATATAACAAATACAGGGACTGTTCCAATGTTCCCGCCGGTTACTGAATCATATCCACCATGCTCTTGTAATGATTACAAGCAGAATAAACAATACCAGGATTGCACCTGTAGATGTAAAAGGATGGTGCAAATGATGTTTAACATGACTCATTAATAATTACCTCCTTGGTTATTTGATATGCTTCAGTGTATGTTCTGAGTTGCCCTTAGGCAGGGCTTTTCGGCAATTATTCATGAAACAAGCAGCCTCGGTCCAATAAAGCTTGGGACCGAGGCTGCTTAACTGATTTAATCTTCTTCACTCTTTACAAGGTGCAATCATCACGTTTTTCAAGAGCCTCGCCGCAGTTCGATCGTATAAGCGGCAGCCGTCCCGATGCCCAGCTCGGCAACAGCTGGTTGTCCGCTCGCGGCAGTCAGATTACCGGCCGCATTGCCGTTGATTAAAATATTATACGATCCAGGCTGCAATCCGGTAAATGTCACTTTAGTCGTATGGGCGGTTCCTGACGTAGCGTTGGCCAGCGAGAAGCGGATATAGCTTTTGTCCTTGGCCACGGTGGCCGTGGTGTAGGTGTCGCGCTCCAATGACATGCCCAGCTTTTCCGTAATCAGATTCAGTCTCTGGAACACGCCGTCCTTCGGCGTTACTACATAATTGCCCCCATCCACGGTCACATCACAGCCGTAGCCGTACAAACCGAAGAGCGGGTCGACAGCCACGTCGGCGCTCAATATTTTGATCGCGCCCCACAAGCCGAGATCGGCTTCCCCGGACATCCCGCGCCAGCCATTGAACAGTGGTCCTCCTCCAAGACCGAGCGCTCCATAATTGCCCTTCGTCATCTGGTAGGTCCAGGCCACCGCGCCGATATCGGCCGGATCGGAGCTGATCTGCCCTGAGTTGATCGCACTGAGATTGCCAAGCTTGGAGGCATAGGTCAGGCGCTGCTCAATCTCCGGTTTCGTGGAATAATTGCGCACCCAGTCGTCCATCGCATAACCTTGCAGAGCGACGGTATACTGGAAGTTCCACCACGGCTCCCCGGTAATGGTGACTGGCACGGAGTAAAAATACCATAGCGGCATATGCCCGCGGGTCGCCCGTACCTTGGTGTTGATTTTTCCCATCATCTGCTGGTTATTGTTCATCTTGGCCAGCGTATAGACAGATTCCTCGCCGGTATTGTCGTAGTTGTACTCTGAACCGTATGGGTACGTTGTATTTTTGAAGTTGTTGTATTTGGTTGTCATTTTGCTTGCAAGGTCGTTGGCCTGGGCCGTATAACCCTCATCCCTTAGGGCCTTGATGATGTCAGGTGTCGTCATTTCGCCCATCAGACCGGTATTCCAGTTGTAAGCAACCGGTCCTTCGTAAAGGGCTTTAAAAATATTGTAAGCGCGCAGCAGATACGTTGTACGGGGCTGGATATAATTAACCATGCCCGGGTACAGCTTGGCAATCTTGTACATGCTGAAGTAGGTGTTATATACGTGCGGATAAGCATATCCCCGGTAAGTCGGCGTCGTATTCGGCTCAGGCATTAAAAAGTCATGAATGAGATAGTCCGAATGATGTCCGTTCATAAGATTGGTCCAAATTGCCGTCTCCAGATACTGATCCACGGCCCTGATTTCCGAGGCAACGGGCTTCTGCACATTTTTCTCAGCCAAAAATTGACCGTGCGTATATCCCCAATCGTCCCCCCAGCCCCAATATCCGTTAAAAACATTTCGGCGCGAATGGGTCTGCATCATCCAGTCATCAAATACTTTGTCGCGCAAATCACCGGGCACATTCCACTGCTGCTTCTCGACCATAAACGTCGCATGGCGCTGCAGAGCGCTGCCGATCGGCTCGATGGCGTAAAATTGCAGCACAGTTTTTTCGCCATTTCCGTAGTTGACGGTAATGTTATTTGCGCCCAGGCGGCTGAGCCGCAGTGAATACAGGTTGTGGCCTCCCGCAGCGGTACCGATCGGGGTGAGCGTCGTCTGGGAAGGGTACTGCGCGGTAACCGACGTGATCGTTTTTTTCGTGCGCAGGCTGAACTTGGCGGTCTGGTCCGTCGGCACGATCATGCCCGGGATGACGGTAACATCGATCATGCCTTCTTCGTACAGCCTGTCTTTTACCGCCTGCTCATTCGCAGCTTTAAAAAACTTGAATGCATACGTTTTGCTTTCTCCCGGCGCGAGTACGAGGCTCGTATTCGGTAAATAGCCGCGACCCGTGCTCTTAATCACGTTGGAATGAATATAGAACACCGTCAAACCTTCGGACCAGCCGCCCTGATCGGCAGCCCATGTGCTCCCTTGATGCTCTTCGACCCGCCAGTTGTCCATATATTCAAAGCCTGCGCCGGTGGAGCTGTCGGGCACCATAAGAAGCGTGTTTCCGATTCCGCTCGGCCGCTGCACGGTAATAAAGGAACTGCTGTTGGCCACATTGGAGTGGGTAACAACCCGGGTTTCATAAATTTGTTCGTTATTGCCCCCTGACCAATACTCATTGAATGGCAGCGGCAAACCGAAGTCCCCGATTTCAAGTGTTTGTCCACTTGTATTCGTTACCGTAATCGACCAGCGCAAATAATCGCTGACCAGAGAATAGGATTCATCCACTTTAAAATTGCGAATTCCCTGCGCATTGCCGGAGTTTTGATAGGTTACGTTGATTGTGCTGCCGTTCTGACTCATTGTTCGTCCATTAGCGGAACGGCTGCTCCAGGCTGTTGTCCAGGCTCCATTATTCAGGCGGTACGTAAACATCAGCTCGCCCAGCCATTGGTGATCGGAAGTATTCTGCTGCGGAGCGTTGCCGGCATTCATCACATAGTTGGTCGGAAAGCTGTCACCGACGATCTGCAGGTTCGTAATTTCTCCGTAATCTCCGGTCGTCACCCGAAAGTTGCCGTTTGAGATCGTATAGGAAGCCTTGATGTTTCCTCTCATATGCAGTTCCTCCTTCATCTAATCAATCAGAATGACCAAAGACAGCAACCTCCACAGCACCCTTCCGCTCTGTTAGCGGAACACTAATACTTTGCATACCACCTCCCTTCATATATCATGGGATAGGTGAACGCTTTCATTTGCTTGATAATAGAGAGAATTTCGGACTGCTTGTTTCTCTCTATAACTCTACTATATGATTTTGTATAAAATTTGGAAATCAATTCCTGTCCCTTTTTTTGCTCCGCTTATGGTGATTTTCTTTTAATATAGTAAATATAATTTCACTGCAAAGGAGCCCTGCAGAATGGTTGAACAAGAAATACATAATAAAGGACTCATCTATACGCTAAGATCCGCAATACATAATGATGCACAGCAGCTTTCAGCGCTAAGGGTGCAGATTGATGGCGAGACCGAATATCTGGACAGGGAAGCGGGGGAGGCTTTTATAGATATTCCGGGCTTTGAGCGATTGATAAAAACAGACACAGAGAAGCCTTGTAACTTGTTTCTGGTGGCCGAGGTCGGTGACCGGATCGTCGGATTTTCCAGATGCGAGGGCTTTGATCTAAAACGGTTTTCACATAAGGTGGAATTCGGGGTATGTGTGCTGAAGAACGACAAGCGGCTTGCCGACGGCAAGTTTTATAATACCGTGGTCATGGGCAGGTTAAAAGAATAGCAACCAAAAAGCCGTCCCCTCTCTGCAGAGAGCTGAAGGACGGCTTGTTCGTATTGCTAACTAAATATGGCGCTCTTCTGCAATGCTATTCATAGGATTTCAAGAATTCTTCACAATACTGAACAAAACTGGCCCGTTCGAGTCATATTTTTTTATGCATCATTAAACTATTATTATTTTGTTCTGATCGATACACAGCTGAAACTACTATAATAATAGAAGGAGATTGATATGCACAACAAAAACACATTTAACCCTTTCCGAAGACTTCATTTTTATGCCGCTTGGTTTATTACACCCCTGCTTTTAACATTGACCCTGTCGGGCATCGGTTATTTATTTTATACGGATGTCGAAAATAACATGTATCAAAAAGAATTTTTCGGACAAAGCGATGTAAAAGTAAAGCAAGATGTAGATGCAGCTATTAAGGAAATAAGCGGCAAATACCCGGGTTATAACATTGAAAAAATCAGCATGATGGAGGAACCCTACAACAACAGAGTTACGATCGGCAATGAGGAAGGCGAATCTCGTTATATTTTTCTGGACAACAACAATCAAATCGTCGCTGCTCAAAATGCTAAGTACACGTACTCTAATTTCATGAGAAACTTTCATAGTTCCCTTTTTACGGAAAGCACATTTATCCGCTATTTAGTTGAATTGACTGCTTGTTGGACCATATTTCTAATTGTCTCAGGTACATATATGACTTTTAAAAAGAAGCTGCTTGCCATCAAGCCGAAACAAGGAACCAACAAGCTTAAATTTCAAAAGATTCATGCTATATTGGGACTTGTCATTGCAATACCTTTAGTTGTCATTGTATTAACGGGAATCCCTTGGTCTGTGTTTATGGGAAGTCATATTAGCAAGTTTGGTCAAGAGCATCCTGAATTAGACAGAACCGAATTGCGTTATAACCCGCCGCAATCTGATGTAGATGAGATTCCTTGGGCTACAAGAAGCCTGGATCAACCTGCCTCGAATCATACAGGACATGCCGATCATCATTCTGCTGCAAACGTTAATATTAGCAATCCGAATCAACAAAGCTTGGATTCTATCATAAACAAAGCGCAAAACGAAAATATTGTCAGACCGTTTTCGATCGTCTACCCTGCAAATGAACAAGGCGTGTTTACCGTTTCCAAAGGAAGCAATTCAGGCGTCACCGGGCTGGATGTTAGCCCGCAAGAAGAAACAACCGCATATTTCGATCAATATTCCGGTGAATTCATTGCCAGAATAAACTTTGATGATTATGGGATTATAGGAAAGTGGTTTACCTGGGGAATTCCTCTTCATGAAGGACACTTGTTTGGAATGGCTAATAAAATTCTAAACTTGATAGTTTGCATCGCATTCCTTGCAGCAATAGTTATGGGGTTTGTTTCATGGATGAAAAAAATGAAACCTGGTGATGTAAATCGGCCTAAACGAATAAATAAACCATGGTCTATAGGAGCTATGTTAACCTTATTGATACTAGGAATATTAATGCCCCTGTTTGGTTTATCTATATTAATCATATTTATTATTGAAACTATCATCTACTACTCTACTAAGAACAAAGCACAGACTGTAGGGTAAAGTGTGACAGATGTTCAACTTCATAATGAAAGAACAGGAGCAAACTGCTCCTGTTCTTTCATTATCTTGGTGAAAAGAGAGACGATCCCACTGTTATAGCCCCGCATCGCCTTTCCGTACATAAAATCTGCTGCTCTCTTCCCAGATCTCCCCTGGCTGCAGACTGAATACTCCCACTTCTTCAGCCTGCAAGTCAAGGTTGGGACCATTAACCAGATTGGTCTGGGGTTCCGGACAGAAGAAGCCCTCCTGTGCGCCATTGTTCCAAATCATCCATTGTTTATAAGAGGTCCCAGCATCATAGATGAGCGTAATTCCCCGCGCCGTATCGTGCAGCTCCATCCGGTTGCGCCCGTTTTGCGGCACGGCCGTGTAATGGTTATCCATCTCGGCAAAGAAAGGATAAACCCCGCCGTCACGCATCTGTTCTTCCTCCTGCACAAGCAGTTGGAAACGTGTCGTCGGCATCATACGGCCGTCCAGCTCCCATCTCTGCCCGAGCGTCAGCTTCAGCTTGTAATCCCTGGCCGAACCCTCCGCGGCAAACGGGGCATTAACGGACGTATGAAATGCAAGCAGGCAAGGCATCACGGTGCTGCCATGATTGCGGACCCTCACATGCTGCATTAGCCCGTCGCCGCTAAGCGAATACCGCAAAGTAATGCTGAAGTGGAAAGGAAACACCGCGTATACCGGATGATTTTCATCAATGGTAATCGAGACGGATACAAAGCTTTCCTGCTCTGTCTGTCCATACTCATCCACAGTCCATGGTATGTTATACAAAAAGCCGTGCAGATGGTTGCCTGTAGCCTCTTCATTGACAGGCAGCTGCAGTGTGCGCCCATTCCAGGCAAACCGCCCGTCCTCATAGCGGTTCGGCGGGAACAGCACCGGGATGCCGTGAATCATGGGCCTTGCCTTGAAGGCCTCCATCTCTTCCGGAGCCGGTTCATGCAGGAAGCGGCACAACAGCTCATGGTCACGGAATGCGACCAGATTGCCGCCGAACTCCGGAAGCATAACGGCCTCGTAAGGACCGTAGCGCAGCCAAACCGCTTTTTCCCCTTGATATTCGCCCTCCCAGGACGCACTTGTGAACATATTCTTCCTCCACTCCAAAAAAATCTGTGAATCACAACTGCCTTAAGCCAAATTGATTTCCCGGATCACTTCAAGCGGTACCTTCGGCTGACGGTCCTCCGTCAACAGCCCGTTGACCTCCTGCTGCACATCGGTGATTTGTGTGTAGCAATAACCCGCGATGTAAGGAGTAGCCTTAATCGCTGCGGTGATGGCGCGGAACCGTTCGATAAAGGCTTCCTCGGAATCCACCTGATTCCCGTATCCCCAACCTTTATCCGTGCGGAACGCAATGCCTCCGAATTCGCTGACAATAATCGGCTGTCCCCGATAGGCATATCCTTCCGCAAACGCGCGTTTCCATTGATTAAAGGAGATTTGGTTGTTTACGATGCTCTCCTTGTCCTGATACCGCTGCAGAAACTCTTCACCCTTCTCCACATAGTCATGCAGGGTCAAAATATCCGAGACCGTATGCTCCCATCCGTCATTGGTAACGACCGGGCGATACGGATCGATTGCTTTCGTAAGATGATAGATGCCTTCCGTAAACTGCTGCTGATTTACATCATGCTCAATCCTCTGAATGCCCCATGATTCATTGAACGGGACCCAGGTGATAATGCTTGGATGATTGTACTGCTGCGGCACAATCTCCAGCCATTCCCTCGTAAAGCGGTTGACCGCGTCGTCATTAAACTCGAAGGTAGCCGCCATTTCCGACCAGACCAGCATGCCCTTCACATCACACCAGTATAAAAAGCGCGGGTCTTCCAGCTTCATATGCTTACGAAGCCCGTTGTAGCCCATCGCGGCGGTTTTATCGATATCCTCGATGAGTGCTTCCTCGGACGGAGGCGTCAGATGGCTGTCCGGCCAATAGCCCTGATCCAGAATCAGCCGCTGATAGAGCGGGGCGTTATTCAGCAGAATCTGCCCGTTCTCAATCGATATTTTCCGCATGCCGAAATAGGAGTACACCCGATCGCGCTCCTGCTCGCCCTCATACAGAGCAAACTCCACATCGTACAGATTTGGCGAGGCCGGCGACCATAGGCTCTGCTTCCATGGGCCGCCGGCCTCGTGAAGCACATTGACCTCTACCGTAATCCAGGATCTGTCGACGGATAAGCCGACCGTTCTCACAGACTGTCCCTTCAGCTCGATTGCCGCCTCCAAACGTAGATTGTTCTTGCCTTCGAATCCCTTGAACTGGAAGTCAAAGCGGATCATATGGCGGTCGATATCGGGCGTCATTTTGACCGCTTCAATTCTTGCCTCATTCACATGCTCCAGCCACACACTTTTCCAGATCCCCGTGCTCTGCACATAAAAGCATTCAAAATTCTGATCCACCCAGCGCTGTTTTCCCCGCGGCTGCGTGCAGCTCTGGCTGTCCTCCACTTCAAGCACAATATTGTTTTCCGATCCATACTTGATATAAGACGTGATATCAAACGAAAACGCAGCATAAGCACCTTCATGCTCGCCGGCAAGCACACCGTTCACCCAGCATTTTGCTTTATAATCCACACCCTGAAAGTGCAGAATCGTTCTGTTCACTGCCGCCTCCTGCGGGATTACTACACTTCTACGGTACCAGACGAGGGGATGGAAATCCTCAACTCCGATCCCGCTCGCTTTCGTCTCATAGGTAAATGGCACGATAATTTTTTGCCCTTCCGGAAAATGGTTGAACCATTGCTCCTTTTCCCCAACCCCTTCATCATCAAAGCAAAAGTCCCATTCCCCGTTCAAGTCCAGCCATTGTTTGCGTACAAATTGCGGCCGCGGATAATCTTTGATATAAGCTTTAGTAGTCATACGGTTTCCACCTATCCCCTTGATATATTTAGAATCTGCCGGTCATCCCTTGATGCCGGACATGCTGATTCCTTTTACGATCTGCTTTTCGAAAATGATAAACAAGATAATAATCGGCACGGAAGCCACCGCGTTGATGACCATCGGTTTGACGTAATCCTCCGAGTATTGCCCCATCAGTGTGGGAATGCCCATTGGCAGTGTGAACAAATTGTCGTCCGTAATGGAAAGGAAGGGCCACAGGAAGTTGTTCCATGAGCCGATAAAGGTCAGAATCGCCATGGAAGCCATGGCCGGACGGGTCAGGGGCAACATAATATTCATGAAAATTCTCCAGATGCCGCCGCCGTCAATCTGCACGCTCTCCAGCAGGTCATTGGGTATGCCATCGAAAAAGCTTTTCAGCACAATTACAGCCACCGGAGAAGCCAGCGCCGGAATAATGAGCCCGCTGTATGAATTCAGCAGATGCAAATCCTTGGCTACCTGATAGAGCGGAATAATGGTCGCTTCTCCGGGAATGAGCAGCCCGCCCAGGATGAAGAAGAACATAAATGTCCGATAACGAAACGGCACTTTGGACAGAGCAAACCCCGCCATGGCGGCGAAAATCACGGTCAGCACCGTGACAATCACGGCTACCAGCAAGCTGTTGACGATCCACTGGGACAGCTTTGTGGTCATCAACACCTCCTGATAAACAGCCAGCGAATACGGCGGCTTGAACCAGTCCAGCACGGTAATGATCTTCATGCCCTCTTCCTTGACCGACACGACCAGCATCCAGACGAGCGGAGCCGCAAACATAAGCGCCATGATCGCGGAGCCTATACGATACAGCCATTTCATCAGCCTTCCGCTCCTTTCCGGTTATTAATCCAGTATTGCAGCGCAGACAGCACCAGCAGAATGACGAACAGAATATAGGACATGGTGGCTGCATAACCAAGATTATTGTTTTTAAATCCGGTCTGGTAAATCAGCTGGATGATCGGACGTGTCTGGTCCAGCGGACCGCCGCCTGTGATGACATAAATTTGCATAAAGACCTTGAATGAAGCAATGATTTGCAGCATCGTAATCGTTTTGGTCAGCGGAGTCAGGTACGGAAGGGTGATCCGCCAAAAGATTTGGGAATCGCTCGCCCCGTCCAGCTTGGCCGCCTCGTAAATCTCATCCGGTATTTCCTGCATGGCCGACAGATACAAAATAAAGTTAAACCCGACCGTCCACCACAGGGTGACCACCGTAATGACGACCCAGGCCAGCCCCGTTTCTGTCAGCCAGAAAATTTCGGCATTCTCGGGCAATAACCCGATGACATGCAGTGTTGAATTCACAAGCCCGGTATAAGGCTGGAATACGAACAACCCCAGGTAAGCCGCTACGGCCACGGACAGCACGCTTGGTATAAAAAAGATGATGCGGTAGAACTTTTGCAAAAACGATTTCCGGTTGGCGATCAGCGCCAGCAGCAAGGCCAATACAATCATGGTCGGCGTGCTTAAAATAACGAAAAAGGTTGAATGCCAGAGCGCCTCCCACACTTCTCTGTCCTGCAGCACCTTGCGGAAGTTATCGAGTCCGACAAAACTCATTTTTCGGATCAGCGTCCATTTGTAAAAGGTCATTTCAACGCCTTTAAGCATCGGCCAAATGGTAAACAATCCGTATATGATCAGAAAAGGAAGCAAAAATACCAGCGCCTGAACATCCGCTCTCCATTTTTTGATTTTCATATGCGTCCCTCTTTTGGCACTACTCATTCAGAATTTGCTGAATGGCTGTCTCCATTTTGTCCATCGCTTCCGCCGGAGTCATTTTATTGGTCCATACTTCGTTCAAAAATTTGAATTCCGCATTATCGCGAATTTGCCAGTTTTTCGTGGACTGCTTGCTGAATTTAACGACACTCGCAACCTCGGCGTAATCGCTGCGGTAAGGCATATCCTTATACTCCTGTTTTTCCAGCACAGAAGGCTTGGAAGGAATATGTCCCGCTTTAGCCCAGATCTGACCGTTCTCGGCAACCCAATCGGCAAAAATCATGGCTGCCTTGCGTTTGGCAGGGTCCTCATTCTGGGTCAGCGGCAAAATAATCGTATGGGAATCTCCCCAAGTCGCTTCCTGATCGAAAATTTTCGGAATCGGCATGGCGCCGAACTCAAGCCCTTTCGTTGCTTCCCAGGTACCTGTGGCCCAGACGCCCGTCATCATGATCGCTGCCGTGCCGCTCTGGAAGTTTTTATAGAAGTCCGGATCGTTTTTCTTGATGTAGCCTTCCGTGAACAGCTTCTGCACATAATCAGCCGCCTTAATGCCTTTCTCCTTGTCGATGGACGCCGACTTCAAATCATCCGAAATCACGTCATTGCCGCCCAATTGCGAGTACAAAGCCCACCATAAACGGAATGGGTCATCGTTGGCATTGGACAACGCAAACGGCGTAGCTTTGGCAGGAAGCTTTTCCTTCAATGTCTTGAGGAAGGTCACAAAACCGTCGGCCGATTGCTCAAACACCGGCTTCCCGTCTTCGCCAAGCAGACCCGCATCTTTAAGCAGCTTTTTGTTGTAGTACATAATAAAAGGATGTGTATCGATCGGTACCGCGTAATGCTGTCCGTCTACAGTAACCGCATTCAAGAGATTCTGATTGTAGGTGTTCCAATCCACTCCAGCCTCGGCTCCCGGGGTATCCAGTTCCGTTACAACCCCCTGATCAATCAGGTCGGGCAGCCTGGAGGTATGGGAGATGCCGACGTCCGGTCCAGTCCCGTTGCCTACAGCAGTAACCAGCTTCGTATAATACTCGCCCCAGGCCAGCTTCGTATTTTTCACGGCGATATCCGGGTGCGTTTTGTTAAACTCATCAACCAGCGCCTGCATATTCTCACCATCGCCGCCGTCAAACAGCGTCCAGAAAGACAAAGTCACTTTTCCGTCACCGGACGAATCGCCGCCCCCCTGCTCACTGCTTCCGCCGCTACCGCCACTTCCACCACATCCGCTTAAAACCAGTGAGAACGAAAGCAGCAGTGTCAATGCAAGCCATCCAATCTTCTTTTTCATGCGAATCTCCCCTTTGAAGTAGCTTCATAGATACAGACAATAATATTGTTTAATTACATTATTTTTGTATCTATTGCGGAGTATAAAGCTATTTCGTTATTATGTCAACGCTTTCAAACATATTTTTTGTAAATATACTTGTGAAAGTTGCAAGCTTGATCTCGTTCATCATTTCCGAATCAAGGCACAGCTTACGAGCACCAGAGTACCAGGAATTGCATAACCATTTGTGAAAAGCTCCGGTATGACCTCTCCTCCCGATTGCCGGGGCTATGTTACATCACTTTTAATCATATGACCTGATTTGTACATTATTTTTGTAATAAAGATATATTTAGCCGTTATTAAAAAAACACCTCCAAGCTCATCTCCATATCTATCGACATGGTGACAATCACTTGAAGGTGTTATAGATTTACCTTAGCGGCGCTCGACGGCTACGCCACCAAAGACTCCCCACAGATTTGCTGGGTCATTTAAGTATTTATGAGGAAACCCGAGCTCAATCGCGCTTACCGCGTCGAGCCTTTGCAGTTGTTCCTCCGTAAGCTGCAAATCAAGCATATCCAAATTGCTTTCAAGCTGTCCGACTTTGCTTGCCCCCAGCAAAATGGATGTAACGGACGATTGTGCTCTCAGCCATGCCAGCGCTACATGCGCTGCCGGAGCATTCACTTCATCTGCTACTTTTTTGACTTCATCCACAATATTAAATACCCGCTCATTCAGCATACCATGGTTAGCCATCATGGTTACCCGTGAGCTCCAGCCTTCGGATTCCTTGCTTTGCTGCTGCAAATCTTCTCTTGAATATTTGCCGGTCAAAAGACCGTTGGCCAGAGGTGACCAGGCAACAACCCCAAGCCCCATCTCCTGAGCCATCGGAGTGAGCTCTCTTTCCGATGTTCTCTCGATCAGACTGTGTTCATTTTGCAGGGCGACCAGAGGAGACCACCCTCTCAGGTCGGCGATCGTCTGCATCCGCGAAATCTGCCAGGCCGGCGTATCCGATATTCCTACATAAAGCACCTTGCCCGCTCGTACCAGATCATCCATAGCCCGCAGCACTTCCTCAACCGGCGTCGTGTTGTCCCAGGAGTGCAAATACAGCAGGTCGATATAATCTGTTTTCATTCGCGACAAACTTGCTTCAACCGAGCGGATCATGCTTTTTCTGTGATTTCCGCCTGCATTCGGGTCGCCTTGATGCGTATTCATCGTATATTTCGTGGCAAGCACGATGCGATTACGATGCTCGCCCAGAATTTCACCCAGCATTTTTTCCGAGCTTCCGTTCGTGTATCCACTGGCCGTATCGACAAAATTTCCACCCCGGTCGAGATAAATGTCCAGCATGTTCCGGGCTTCATCCGTGCCTGCGCCCCATCCCCAATCCGTACCGAAAGTCATGGTGCCAAGAGCAAGCTCCGAGACGCGTAATCCGCTTTTTCCTAAGAAATAATATTTCATATATGCCTCCTATAATTGTGTTTGATTTTTTTATAAACTCATCGTTCGATACCCCGTTTTTTATGAATCACCCCCTTCAAGTAATATCTCTCCACCAATTAATAAAAATTGAATGTTCATTCATTTTATAGTTAAAAAAAGAAGGACTCTCATGCTTTGACAGCATCCCAACTCGATTGAATCAAGTCCTTCACATTTTTATCATTAAATTCAAATTCTCTTCTGTAATACTGCTTGGCCAGTTCGGTAACAGGAGCATAAATCAAAACTAACAGCAGCATGGTATCGTAATCTTTAAGCAGCTTCTGTTCTTTGCCTTCCTCAATCAATTTATAAAAAGGCTGGAACATCAAACTGGAGTCTTCAAGATACAAATTCTCGACAAGCGGTGAATTGCAAAATTGTTCATAAAAGAGAAATTCATCTTTATGGTTAAGAATGAATTCAATATAGTTGCTCATGATCAGTTCAAATCTTGCCTTGACCGGCAATGAATGATGGAGCCCTTCGAACATACTCGAACTGATCTTTTGCTCGACATTCAAAAACAGCTTCCTCAGCATATCCTCCTTGTTCTCAAAATAAACATAGATCGTTCCTGGCGATACCTGAGCACGTTTGGCGATTTTCGACATGGAAATTTCGGAAAAACCGATCTCGTTCAAAAGCTGAATGGTTGCCTGAAAAATGGCTTCGTTTTTATTTTTGTCTTTATATCTCATGTCTGAATAATAAACGATCATTCAATTAAAGTCAAACCCGGAATGATCGCAGCCCTCCCTTGTGAACAACACAATTCCCCGACTACCAAATATATAAATCATTTCCTTTAAGCTTGAGCATAGCTTCTATGAAAAAATAATCTCCGTAAATGATAGATTGATGGTGGATGCTGGCATGATAGGCGGCAGAGCCGTTCTTAAGAATGCAATCGCAGCCGGTCGTCCAGTCGGTACGTGTCTGATCCAGTGTCTGCAGCAGCTTTATCGCGGCCCCTAGATACAAATCCTTCTCATGCGGCCTCACCGCTTTGGCAATCTCAATCAAACCGCAGGCGGCAATGGCCGCAGCTGTTGAATCCTCGAGAAGCGGCTCCTTCGGCTGCCTGAAATCGACCGGAATAATTCCGTTTTCAGGGATGTTGGCGATAAAATAATGGGCGACCCGTTTTGCCGTATGCAGATATTCTTCCTTCCCTGTATGGTTATAGCTCATCATAAAGCCATATAATGCCCAGCTTTGCCCACGCGTCCAGGAAGAGCCTTTCTCGTATCCTTGTCCCCCATAGGTTTTGACCACTCCGCCTGCAAACGGATCAAATTCAACGATATGGTTGACGGAGCCATCGGGTCTGACAAAAGCGTTCATGGTTGTATCGGCGTGCTTCTCAGCCATCTGCCGGAAACGGAGATCGCCTGTTTCTGCGGAAGCCCAGTACAAGAGCGGGATATTGAGCATGCAGTCAATGATGGCCCAGCCTCTGGTGTCCTCGCCCTCCAGGTCGTTCCAGGCACGGATGAACTCCCCTGCCGGATTGTAGCGGCCTGCGAGCAGATTAGCCGCATGCATCGCCCGTTTGCGGGATTCCGGATTGCCGGTCAGTTTAAAGCTGGCCACACTGGTGGGCAGCCACATGAAGCCTACATCATGATGCAGACCATAATAGTCCTGAAAGCAGGCATCCAGCTTCCGCTCGGAGCTTTCTGCAATCTCCTTGTACTTCGGATTGTCTGTTGCATGATACATCTGCCACATCATTCCGCCCCAGAATCCGTTGGTCCACCAGCTTATTCCATCTGCTTCCGTATTGGAGGGGTTATAGAGCGACCTGTCATCATGTTCCCCGTCGATGGTCGTATACGGAATTTTGTTTTTTGATTTTTCGCTGACCCAGTCCATTTTGGCTGTAATTTTATCCACGATCTGGTCCACCCAAGCGATTTTGCTGTCTAAAGCAAGCATGGATTCACCCCTTCTTTCTTCTCTGAATTGATGGTGGGGATAGCGCTATTTATCCTTTGGTCGCCCCTGACGAAATTCCCTTAACAAAGTATTTTTGCATGAAAATGAATGCAATAAGCACAGGAACAACGGACAAGGCGGTTCCCGCAAAAATCATATCCCATCTCGATGAAAACTCTCCGATATACCGATAAATTTCTACGACCATCGTTTTGGGCTCCCCAGACGGAAGCGTGAGCATCGGCAGCAGAAAATCATTCCAGATGCCCAGCCCGTTCAATACGACCATACTGGCCGTAACCGGTCCGAGCAGCGGAAACACAATTCTCCAGAAAATCGTATACCGGCTGCAGCCGTCAATCTCGGCCGCCTCTTCAATTTCCTTGGGAACCCCTTTGACAAAACTTGTGTAGAGCAAGCATCCAAAACCGACTGCGCCTGCAATATACACAACAACCGGCCCTGCCAGACTGCCATAAAGTCCAAACATTTTAAGCTCTTTAAACAATGGAATCATGTAAGCCTGAAAAGGAATCATCATGCCGGCAAGGAAGTAAAGAAAAACGAAATGAGTCCATTTGGCGTTTCTTCTTTCGATTGCATAACCTGCCATCGGAATAATCAGGATTTGCATGACGATCGAAACGACCGTCAAGATCAGACTATTGATGATCGCCCGCGGGAACTCAGTCTCGGTCAACAAATATTTGAAATTTTCCAGATACAGCGAGGTCGGAAACGACAGCGCATCGCGCATAATCTCACCATTGCTCTTGAAGGCGGACATCAGGTTAAACAGAATCGGGAAAAAGAACATAACCGCCACCAGCAGAGTCACCGCGAACAGGAGCACTTCGCCTATTTTTTTGCGTGCCTGCATGCTCATATCAGTACTGCACCTCCCTTTTCCGGAGAATTTTCACTTGAATAACAGTGATGATCAGGATGATGACAAACAAAACCATCGCAAGCGCTGTTCCAAAGCCCTGTCTTAATTCGCCAAAACCAACCTTATAGATAATATAGGTTAACGTTTCTGTCGCAAAGCCTGGTCCTCCGTCCGTCATGACCGCAATTTGATCGAAAATTTTCAGCGCGCTGATCATGGAGAGCACCATACATACGGTCACGGAGCCTGCAAGCAGCGGAAAGGTAATATAACGGAACTGCTGCCAGCCATTCGCCCCATCGATGCTTGCCGCTTCGGACAGCTCTGCCGGGATTCCCTGCAGCCCTGCCAGATAGATGATCATGTAATAACCCGCGCCTTTCCAGACCGTGGAAAGGATGACGGACAGCATGGCGTAGTTGGGATCCCCCAACCAATCCACAGCCCAGTTTTCGAGTCCGATTGCATTCAGGATTTGATTGACAACGCCAAAATTATAATTCAGGATCATCGCCCATACGAAGCCCATCACAATCCCGCTAAGCAAGGTGGGAAAGTAAAACAGGCTGCGAAATAGATTCTTGAACCACCGTACCCTGTCAACCATCAGGGCCATGGCAATGGCCGCTATGTTTTCCAATATGACCAGACTTACGGTCATGATGAGTGTATTCTTCAGCGCATTATGAACCCTGGGACTGTTCCATATCTCAACAAAGTTGGCGAAGCCGATAAACCGGATATCCTCGCTTATTCCATCCCATGAGGTAAAGCTGAGATATACACTGCCAAGAGTAGGAACAATCACAAACAAGGTATACAGGATTAATGATGGAAGTATAAATACGATGGCAAAAGGATGCTGCTTTTTCTTTTTTTGATGAGCTGTTGCTGTGGCAATACGCTCCCCTGCAGATGATGCGGGTGTTCCCATAGAATGCACTCCTTCCTAAAAAGAGGAACCGCCTGCACTCTGAGCGCGGGTTCCTCCAAAGGTTATATTTTTACATCGAATTCGCCTTCACCTGGTTGTCATATTCCGCGTCCACCTGCTGCATATAAGTCTTGATATCCCCGTCATTCACGACCATCTCCTGCAGCTTTTTGTAAAACCAGTTGCGGAACTGGGGCGGGATCAGGTTCTCTCCCCACCAGTTATTAATGGCCAGGGACTTCGTAACATTCGGGTCGTTCATCAAAGCAAGAGCCGCCTGCATCGCTTCCGCGGTTTCATACGAGACTTTCTCTTTCGTTGACGGAATTCCGTTGATGCTCGCCAGATATTGCGAATATTGCTCAGGCTCGAAGAAGAAACGAATGAATTTTTTAATCGCTTCCGCTTTCTCCGGGTCCTTAGCTGCTTCGGCGGACAAAGACCATCCGGCAGGTGATGGAAGTCCTATAATATTCACTTTGCCCTCGCGGTCAGGCACGGCATAAAAGCCGTATTCAAAGTTCGGATCGGCTTCTTCGATTTGCGAGAACATCCACGTTCCCGAATAAAGTTGAGCAGCTTTGCCTGAGATCAGGAAGGAAACCGTTTGATTATCAGGTGTACTTAGCCAGCCTTTATCCACATAATTTTGGAACAGCTCTTTATAATCCGTCATCGCCTGCACAACATTGGCGTCTGTGAAGCTGACCTCTTTGGCTGTTTTCTTGGAGTTCCAGTCCGGATCCTTCGAGTACACATCATCTATTAGGAACTTGTTCACCCAGAATCCCATATGGAAGATGTCTTTGCCACCAACCACCAGCGGCGTTATACCGGAAGCCTTCAATTTTTCCTGGATGGCGATGAACTCGTCATACGTTTTGGGAAGCTCGTTGATGCCTGCGTCCGCGTATGCTTTTTTACTGTAAATGATGCCTTGCGGCGCATTCATCGATAAGGGCGCATTCCACACTTTGCCTTCTACGGTTGGAGGCGAGTCAAACAAATCCAGCAGGTCTGAAGGCAGCTCAACGATTTTACCCGCATCAGCAAACACTTCCGTATCCCGCATTTCTACAAGATCGGGAAACTCGCCGACCGCATCCTTCGTTTTCAGCCAGTCCAGATAGGAGCTGCTGGAGTTTTCGCTGAGATCCTTGATTTCAATATCCGGATTGGCTTCCATGAATCTCTTAACGGTATCGGCTATCGCTTTTTTCGCCGCCGGATCACCGGCAGCATATCCGATGGTAAAGCTTACTTTGTCCCCTCCAGAATCAACCCCGGTTTCCCCCGCCTCTGTGCTGTTTCCACCGCATGCCCCCAAAATCAAAGCCGTTGTAAGAAATAATGCGGTTAGCCTGAATTTCGCTTTTTTCAGCATATTGTGCCCCCCCTTTAATCTTATAAAAGCTGTTGAAACTGCTGTGCCATGGTAGGTAAGCGTTTTCGTTATCTAGAATAACATTGGCGTTTTTTTGCTTGTATGAACTTTTTTAAGCTGCATATGCGGGGAATTTAAGAAGAAAGTAAATCGTTGATTATTTCCTCTTCATTGTTTTTAAGATACTTAATATCATCCAAGTACAGTTGGAGGTGACCATCTTCAATATTGGATTGAAAATCCTCGTTACCTGCACTCGCTTCCTTGCTCATAAATTCTATTAGGCTTTCCAAACGTTTAATTAATACCTCCACAAAAGACTTTTTACTTTCATCATTTATTCCATATGTATCCAGGAACAATTTTGTTTTCCTTATTTTTTCCGTCAAAGTACTACCATTCGAGTCTGGATTTTCAGGGTTGTTAAATGGAACCCACCGGTAAATTCCATATGCGATATCCCACATTTTCGGCCCAGGATGTAAAGTATCAAAATCAATGATTCCTGCAGCTTCATCATTTTGTACAGTGACATTATAAGGCGCAAAATCACCATGACACATCACCTCAATCGGAAACGTGCACGGCAGCATCCATTGCTCAGTATTTGTTAATTTTGATACGTATTTTTCACTATATTGATGAAATCTTGATAATAAATGAGCAGCAGAAATAAGCATAGAGTCGCTTAATAGCTTTTCAGGCAATGGATAGTTAAAAACTTCCCCTGGCATGAACGATAAGATCTCCTCATTCTGCTCATTAACACCCAAAGGTTTTGGTACAAAAACTGCCCCTTGTTGATGAAGGAAATTTAAAAAATCATGCACATGATGTGTCCATATATTTGCTGGACGCACTACAGACCCATCAATTTTATGAATTTTTCCGGCTCTACCACCGATCAGTTCTTCTTTATGATCCATATTCATACACCTTCCTTGGAAAAGTAATGAACACTTTTTATTTCAATGCAAAGTGTTTTTTTCACCCTTAAACACGGCTCAATCCGGTATAGGAAAGCAGAGCAGCACAGAGGTTCCAATATCCTTCTGACTGCTCACGGACAGGCCATATTTTTCTCCGTACATGGACCGGATTCTCTCATGCACATTTTTTAAACCTATAGACTTGCTTGGGGCGCTGGACTCGTACAAGGTTTCATGGATACGTTCCAGCGTCTCTCTGTCCATTCCCGCACCGTCATCATAAATCGTGATGGCCAGGTCTTTTTCCCGCTTTTCTGCGGTTATCCCAACCGTCCCCTTCTTCTTCAGGCGCAATCCGTGCTGAACCGCATTTTCCACGATGGGCTGCAAACATAATTTCAGGATTGGCCAGTCCATATCCACGTCAGGAGCGATATCACACCTGAGCATATATTTGTTATCATACCGGACTGAAATGATATAGAAATAATCATGCAGATGCTCAAGCTCCCGACGCAGACTTACACGCTCTTCTCCATAATCAATGACATATTTCAATTGATTGGACAAGGAATGAATCATATCCGCGACCTCATTCGCCTCTTTATCCACCGCATTCATTCGGATCACTTCAAGGGTGTTGTACAGATAGTGGGGTCTGATCTGGCTTTTTAGCGCATTCAGCTCCGTTTGCTTCTGCTTGATCTGGGCCACATAAGCTTCATCAATATGCACCCGCAGGCGCTCGACCATCCGGTTAAAACCTTGGGTCAGCCTGCCTATTTCATCGTTGCTGTTGACCGGAAGCATAGTGTCCAGCCTGCCGGACTCCACCACAGCCATTTGCTGAATCAGCTTGCGGATCGGCGCAGCGAGCCGGCGTGAGAACCAGGTGCCCATGACAATCAAAGCCACTGAACAAATGAGAATCGCAATATATACCGTGGCTCGTGCAGAAAAAAGCTGCTCGAACAGTCCTGCTCTATGAATCATCGCGATCAGCTGACCGTCAACAAAAGGAATTTCCTCCCGCAGCACCAGCATCTCGTTATCCTTGCTTCCCGCTAACAATTCATCCTTCGTCCTGTTCCCCTGATTGCTGAAATAAATATGGTCCTGGCCGTCGATCAGAACCAGTTCGTCCTTGTCTCCAAGGCGGAGCTCGTTCAGAAATTGCTGGAACATCGCCGTATCAATGTCGAGAAACAAGGTGCCAACCACCTTGGGTTCCCGGGTCAGCCGTCCTGAGGTATCAATCAGATTGCGTGCAAGCGTAAAAACCTCTCGCTTGGACCCAGTGAAATACGGGTCCTGATGGGTCGGGAAAATGGCCGCCTGCGAAGGTTGACTGCTCATTTTCTCGCTCCATTCCCGAATCGGGAGCTGTTCGCTTCTAAAGCCCCGATTCTCTCGTTCCTGGTAATAGACACGCTGGTCAGCCGCCCGGACAAAATATGCGCCGGTAATATAATTGTCACTAAAAACGATGGTCTTCAGGAAGGAATCGATGGGTGTCGAATTGATCTGCTCCAGCTCATTGACATTGAATGTCTGATTCTGGGTTATATCTTCGGATACTCCCTCGTAACGAACATTGTACATGAGCTTCGAAATATCGTTATACTGCTGGAAGGCTGAATTCAGATTGTAGCTCATATACATGACCATTTGCTGCAGGTTGCTCGTTGTATATCGTTCTACATAACCCGAGAATATTTGTACGGAAAAATAGCTTAAAGCAAAGAGCGGGATAAGACCCACCAAAATAAAAGAAGTGGAAAATTTTACGAATATGCTTTTCGTCCAAAATCTCCAGAAGCGCATAAAGGGAACACCTGCTTCGTTCGTTATGATTGATGACGGCGGATGGATTGCCGGTACTCTTGTGGCACCTTGCCAAACCTTTTCTTGAACATATCGCTGAAATGCCTCACATGGTTATAACCAACACGGTCGGCAATTTCATAGACCATAAGGTCCGATTCGATCAGAAGCTTAAGCGCGTGCCTCATTCGTACCTCTGTGACATAGTTTTTAAAATTTTGACCGGTATGCTTCTTGAAAAAGCTGCTGAAATAGTAGGGATTCATATAGACAAGGGCAGCCATGGATTCCAGTGTGATATTGCTGGCATAATGGTCCTCAATATACGCTTTGGTTTTCGATAACAACGCGCGTTCTTTGCCTGACAGCTTGCTCGCAGGATGCTGCAGCATTTCCGATACGATCTCTTCAACCGTCCGGGCAACATCCGCATAGGAAGGACATGCGGCCAGCTTTTCCAGCAGGGCGCCTTGGTCAGCACGAATGGACTCCATTCCGCCCCAGATTTTCTCAAACTCCTGATTTATAGTCAGAATTGAATTGTAAACTCCTGTTACCGCCAAATTCCGGTTATCCCCGGCTTGAATCCGGATTTGCTCAAGCAGTTGCTGTATCAGCGGCTGCAACTGTTCCTTCTGCCGGGCGGTCAACGCTTTTACCAAATCTGCCTGGAGCTCTGCAATGGATCTATTCTCCGGGTTGTTCCTTGTACACTGATCCTCATACAAAATTACCTGATTCAATCCTGCGAAGTATCTCTTGTTAAGCGCTTTCAGTGCAGAACGGTAAGATTCTGCCGCTTCTTCAATGTCTGGCATGCTTGGTCCTATACCGCATGAAACACTCAGCTTTAAATAATCGTTGATCTTACGGCGGAGATCATTGGCCAGTTGAAGCGGATATTCTCTCTCTTCATGCTGAATAAGAATGGCAAAGCCTGCTTCTTTCTGAATCAGTAATCCGTTGCCCGCATTCTGCACCTGATCCAGTGTCTCTCTAATGATATTGGACAGCGCAAAGTTTACCAGATTTCGTTCCCGTTCCTCCCACCGCGAGCTATTGATATTTTCATCGACTTCAAGCACACATACAGTAGAAAAGCGGCTTACTGCAATGACCCCCATTTGCGAAAGGGTGGTGAGTGTCTTCTTGTCCCCGTCCAGCAGCCCGTTAAGCAGTTGTTCTATTGTAGTGGAGCGATTCTTTTGTTCATAATAATTCAGCATTTCTTTATTCCGCTCGCCGTCGGATTCTTCCCGGATGATGGATGCGGCTTTTTCTGCGATCTTTTCGAGCTGATTTTTATTTATAGGTTTTACCAGGTAATCCAGCGCTCCCAGCTGTATAGCTTGACGGGCATAACCGAATTCCTGAAAGGCGCTGATAAAAATCACCTTGGCATCGTACCCTTGTTCATTCAATTCTGCAATAATATCAATTCCGTTGCCATCCGGCATGCTGATATCGCTGATGATCAGCTGCGGTTCATGTATACGAATCAGATCGCGGAGCTCCCGCCCGTCATTGGCTTCACCCACAATGGTAAATCCAAGCTCTTCCCAGGATATCAGTTTTTTCAGGCCGCGTAATATAACGGGTTCATCGTCTGCAAGCAATAATTTAATGGTTTCCATAGAGTGCCCCCCTCCTGCTTACCCGCAATTATAAACATTGCCTTTATTTGATTAAGATTATAACGACAAACGCTGTATGACAAAACAGGAACCTGTGTCGATCATCCGAGACCTGAAGTTAATCCAAAAAAGAATACATATTTCGCTTAAAAAACCGGCATACCCGCTCTTCCCGATTCTGCTATTGTGTTTCTTGACTATACAGAAAAAGGAGGAGATTTTTCTGAAGCGAACGTACACACTGTACCGAACATTTCTGAGGAGGCGGATGACAGCCGGTTTTATTGCATTCATTTTTGCATTGATGTGCATCCCCTGGCTGTCGGCGTCTGCCTTGGTATCTGCAGAGGAGCTGCCTGCTGTAACCGATACGGTAGAGATTACGGAAACAAGCAGCAACGGATTTCTGCATCCGGGCAGCGGGGTAACCAAGGACATTCTTGAAAACATGCGCGCACAGATCATGGTGAAGCAGGAACCGTGGTATTCGTATTATAAAGCCATGCTTGTTTCATCAACAGCCTCGAAAACGGTCACATCCAGCAATCGGGATGCTACGAATCCAACCAAACCGGCGAGCGATGCGTTTAATAGTCAGGGTTTTAACTCACGCTTTATATCTGATGGATTGAAAGCGTATACACAAGCACTGCTGTATTATATTACGGGTGATGAAACCTATCGGGCTAACGCGATGCATATCATTCGCATTTGGTCCCAGATGGATCCTGCAAAATACGTCTATTTTACTGACGCTCACATCCATACAGGGATTCCGCTGAACCGGATGATAGCGGCGGCAGAAATATTGAGGTATACGAGCTCCCGAACGGATGCCTTGAAGTGGACGGATGAGGATACGGCCAATTTCACCAACCATCTTATTATTCCGGTGACGGAAACGTTTCTTCATGATAACAATCACTTCATGAACCAGCACACCTACCCTCTGCTGGGAGCCATGGCGGGTTATATTTTCACAGACAACAAAGATCGATACAATGAAGCCGTAGAATGGTTTACCGTGAACAAAACGGCGAAGGATCAAGGGATAAACGGTTCGATCAAACAGCTGTTCCGGCTGGTTGATACCAATGCGGTTACGGGAGAAAAGCTGGATAAGCCGGTCGTGCAGCACGTGGAAATGGGAAGAGACCAGGCTCACGGCGCCGGAGACATTACGAATGCAGCGATCATTTCCCGGATGCTTCTTGCCCAGGGCACCAAGGTAGACCCGGTGACAGGCACGATTTCAACCGCTCCGAATGCGGTAGATATTTTTGATTTTCTGGACCACCGTATTCTGACGGCAGCCAACTACTTTTGGCAATACATGCTGGGATACGATACCCCATGGACGCCGGTGGTTTACACCATGGATGAGAACGGCAGCCCCTTGGGCATTTACCGGGTCATATCCGATTTTTACAGAGGCAGAATGAACACCGCCCAGTTTTGGGATATTTACTACTATTATACTTATAGTAAAAGAGTCGATCTCTCAGAGAAGGCGCCATATTTCTATGAAGCGTTCACGAAACGTATTCCGTCCAATTATTATTATCAGGGGAAACTCGCACAAGCTTGGGAAAGCCCGGACGGGGGCGGGGATTTCTGGCTGTACATTCCGCAGGAAGCCGCAGCGGAGGGGACCAAATATCTGCCCAAGGAAATGACAAATGATGCTTTGGTCGACATCGAAGACCGTTACACGGCTCTTGACAGCCATTCGGCAATCAGGCAGGATGGGGCAATTTCGTATGTGGAAATTACGGCGACGAATGAAGGGAGCACCATTGTGCCTTTGAATCTTTCCTTCGGCCAGCGAACCTCCCCCAAGCTTATTGACCTTAAACTCAGGACTAACGGGGCCGCCACCCTTGAGCTTAGTAAAGAAAGGAACTCCATCCCCTTCCATACGGTTACGCTTCCGGATACAAAGGGACAATGGAGATACATCACCTTTGATATGTCCATCAACTCGGTTCCCTACGCACAGATCGATGAAAACTACAGCCTTATGTATATGAAGGTAACGGGCAGCGGCACCAAGGTGGACCTGGATCATTTCTATGTCCAGGCGGGCAGCCAGTTATCCGCCCCTGTATTTAAATCCGGTCCGTCGGCACTGAATCTGTTCGCTTTTGCAGGAGGAACGATCAACACAGATTTTTCAGCCGAGGATTCAAACGCTTCAGACATTGTCACCTATGAAATGGCAGGTGGTCCTGCGGGAGCCGTTTTGGATGGCAATACCGGCGCTTTCACCTGGACTCCCACGCAAACCGGAGCAAGCTCTTTTATCGTTGTGGCCAGTGACGGAACATCTGTATCTACGAAGCATGTGAAGATTGAGGTAGAAGCTGATCGAGCGGCCGCTGTTACCGCCGCCACCACCGGATATCAACCGGGTGAGAGCTATGTGTCGGCTTCTCTTGCGACGTACACAAATGCCTATGACGACGCTATTAAATACATTGAGACGGATACAGATGCAGTGTTTTATGTCCGGTTGCAAACCCTTCATGCGGCAGTCGAAGACCTGGAACTTCTGAACAAAGCTTTCCCCGATGGGAGCCTTGACTTTGTCAAGACGATAGCTACGTCTTCCTTCGGCAATTACCTGCCCAGCATTACGGACGATAATGACAACAGCTATGTCGCTTATGGCTTGGCACCGGATCAATACCATACGCTTGATTTCGGCAGCAGGTTTAAAATTACGGCGCAAGCTTTCGAGATCCAGGGCAGAAGGAGCTTCCCCGAGCGCATCGCCGGTCTTGCCGTTTTTGGCTCAAATGATGGGGACAAATGGACACGGTTGACGGATCAGATGACCGTTCGCAGCGAAGAGAAACAACGGCTCACCGTGAAGGATGAGTATGTAAACACCCCGTTCCGTTTCTTCAAGCTGGCCATCACCGAGCCGCAAAGCACGATGTTCGAGATCAGCGAATTGCGGATCTATGGTCAACGGCATGAAATGTTCAGCAAAATGAGCTCTGTGTCGATCAGCTCGGACCAAAGTCTGAAAAACCGGATTGCAGCGGGCGATATGGTGAAGCTGGATTTTAAAGCGGTCGAACCGATTCGGGATGTGAAGGTATTGATTCAAGGACAGGAAGTTGCTGCTGTTACTGAGGATAATATCCACTGGACAGCACAATGGACCGTCAGCCCCGATGCCAAGGATGGGAAGGTCCGCTTCTCGATCAATTACAAACTGATGTCGGACGGAACGGACGGAGATGAAGTGGTTCTGACGACGGACAGCACCAATCTGTTTATAACGGATGAATCACAGCTAATCCCCAATGTGACGGATATCACCTATCTGATTGATCCCACAACAGCCGGAAACCGAACTCCTGCTGAAACAATGAAACAGGTGGGTTATCTGTTTGACGGGGATCCAAGCACCAATTCCGATTTCCGGCTTGGCAGCAACGGAGCGGGAGGTTTCATTACCTTTGACTTCAAAGCAGATCAGAGGCTTCTTGTTACGAAGGTCGAACTGTTAGCCAGACAGGATCAATATTACGGCAGGATCAAAGGCGCCGTGGTCCAGGGCTCCAACGACAACGAAAACTGGTCGAACCTCACGCCAGGGGCCGCCGCCCTTCAAGAATGGCAAACCTTTAGGGTAAACGATACAACATCATACCGGTATATCCGCATTTACAATTCAGGTTCCTGGTTCGGCAATATGGCCGAATTGAGGCTTCATGGTTCTTTTCAGGATTAAAGATAAGTCAATATCAATCACCCCTCTACTATTTGGTAGAGGGGTATTACTTCTTCCTCTTTTTTACACCAACACTCTAAACAAACAAGAAAAAATTTCCGATAAAGGTAGTGTGCCCCTTATTCTAACCCCTCAATCAAATCATCCCTAACGCCCAATTCCACTTCTTATGATTCGGAGAGCACATGAACGGAAATGCAAAAACAGCATGATAGTTTAATGATAGAATCCCTCGGGAATCTTTCATTTTGCTATAAATACTAACTTGGGAGGTAGCTTATGAAAAAGAAGCTTACTGCATTCTCTGTTTTTCTCCTCACAGCACTGTTGTTTACTTCTGTTGCCTTCGCGGCATCAGGCAGAAACGGGCGCTATCAGGACAAGTTGTTCCAGTACTCCACGATCAATGCGATTATGCAGGGCCAGTATGACGGCGAAATGACCTTGCAGGAACTCAATACGCATGGAAATATGGGGCTGGGAACACTAAATGGTCTCGACGGCGAATTGATTCAATTGGACAACAAATTCTATCAGGTTAACAGCAATGGTCAAGTGAAAGAATTGGATGGGAAAATGAAAACTCCTTTTGCAGTCACTACTAAATTCGATGCGGAGAAGAAAGTGTCTCTTTCCAACGTAAAGGACTTTCAGGATTTCTCCGAGAAGCTCAAAGCGAATTTCGAGAACAAGAATCACTTCTATGCCATCAAAGTACATGGCAAAATCGACTTTATTAAAAATAGATCCGTACCGAAACAGACTCGTCCTTATCCGCCTTTTACGGAGGTTACCCCGCATCAAACCGTCTTCGAGGATCATGATGTGGAAGGCACCATTATCGGCTTCTATACTCCGAATTATGCTTCAACGATTCAAGTTCCGGGGTTTCATATGCATTTTCTTTCGGATGATAGGACGAAGGGCGGTCATATCCTCGACGTGAAGTTTGAGAGCGCGGTAGTTGAAATCCAGCAGCTGTCCGAGTTCGATCTGGTGCTTCCTGACACAGAAGATTTCGCAAATGCGGATCTCACGAAAACGACTGTTGCAGATATCGAAGAAGCTGAAAACGACAAGTAAGACATAGGATAACAGGAGCTGTCCCAAAAGCAACAAAAATCGAAAACCGGACCAGGGCAAGGGGGTCATCCTTGTCCGGTCCGGTTGCTTTTTTCACCCACTTTGGCTTCTCAGCGTGTGCTTCCGACTTGACATATTCTATAAAGTTGTATTGGCCTCCTGCATGCCGCGTTTTTTAAGCGTTAAAAAGAAACAGATCAGAAGGATCATACAAGCAAATGTGTATGGATAATTGATATTCAGATCAAACAGAAACCCGGCTACGATGGGTCCGATGATATTGCCGAGACTCGTAAAGGCCGAGTTAAGACCTGCAACATAACCCTGCTGATCCTTCGCTACCATGGACATTTGCGTACTGATCGCCGGACGTAAAATGTCAATCGCCAAGAAAATAACGAACGTCACGGCAAAAATCAGCCAGAATTTATGAACAAATAACGTCAGCAGAATAAACAGACTCGCAAAGAATAGACACACCGATATGACACGTTTATCGCCAAATCGTTTCAATATCCAGCTGAACGCAGTGGCCTGCACCACTGCGCCGGCTATGGAGCCAAACGTAATAATAAAGGCGATATCTTTAGGCTCAAACCCAAATTTTTGATCGACGAACAATCCGAAGACAGTCTCAAAATTAGCCAATCCGAAAGACATGACAAAAACGATGATCAAGCTTAAAAAATAAGGCTCCCGATAAGCGTATCGCAATTGAGTCAGAAGACCGCCGCTCTGATGCTTCTCCAAAGTTGGAGCCTCGGATGATGCTTCCTCTACCGCCCTGGATTCCGGGAGAATAAAGAAATTGATACAAGCTGCGATGATTGCCGCCGCTGCCGCGGCATAAAAAGGCACCCGGATTCCAAACTCAGCGATATATCCCCCAATACCGGGACCGATAATAAAGCCGGTTGTAATGGCGGCGTTAATATAACCCATTCCTGCAGCCCGTTCCTCTTTTGTTGTGATATCTGCCGCATAAGCCATGACAGCGGGCATGATCATGGCGGCGCTGATTCCTCCCAGCATCCGCGCCATAAACATCACCCAGGTTGAGCTTGTAATCCCGAATAATCCTTCAGAAACGGCAAAAAAGAGCATGCCGATGACAATCATCTTTTTCCTTCCATAAGTATCGGCCAGCCGGCCTGCCAGCGGTGAAAAAAGCAGCTGTGTTAACGAAAAGGCTGCCACGAGCAGACCGACAATGCCGCCCGTAATCCCCATATTCTCCATGAACTTGGGCATAATCGGAATAATAAGCCCGATCCCCGTAAAGACAAGCAAAAGATTGAGCATCAGGATCAGCAGTGCTCCCCGATTTTTTAACAATAACGTCATGTTGTTTCCCCCATAATCACGTCAACACTGAATTTTTATTCTAGATAGTAGTGAAAAAAAAGGCTAGCTCCCCGGTTTCGCAATGCCATGTAAAAAAACATCCATCGCTAGTCGGTAAGTCGCCAACGCTTCCTGTTGTTCCATTCCCTGAGCATATTGATTTAAGCCTATCATCAGACTATCCAGGATAATTGCGAGTCCGGTTACATTCGCAGCTTTGAATTCACCGTTATCAATCCCTTTTTGCAGCAGCTGGCGATTGAAGGCAAGGTAACCTTTAACCATTTCGTTCATACGCTCATCAATATCCGGGGTTTTCTCCGAATTGTTGAAAAATTCATCAACAGCTTTGGTCAGCGGATGGTTCAACTGGTCATCAGCCAAATGCTCGGCCATTCCATACAATTTATCGGTCGCTGTCGGGTACAGAGATTCCTTGGTCGCCCAGGTCTCTTCCCACTCCCTGTTCCAATCTTCAATTAATTGGAGAAACAGCCCTTCCTTGCTCTTGAAGTGATAATAAATGTTGCCAGGGCTGCACCCTGTCGCTTTCACGATATCTTCGATGGACGTAGCCTTGTAGCCTTTTTGGACAAAGAGTGCCTTGGCTGCATCAGCGATCCTTTTTTTCGTCTGTTCGGTTTGCTGCTTCTTTTTATTCACACTTGCCCCACCCCTTTTTGGTGCTGATAAAACAAAATCGCTCAAAACACTGAACGCTTATTCAGTATTTTAAGCGATTGATACAAACTTATCAAGTTTTAAATCATGTTACAGAAAAGGATGAGGATGCTTGTTCAACTCTTCGCTTGTTAGCCTCTTTGTCGTATACCCGAGCTCTGCAGGAACACGCAGCACCCGCTCTAATCCCTCCAGTCTGGTCAAATGATAACCAAATGCCATCGGAAGCATACCAGGAATTAATACCTTTACACAGTACAGGCCTTTTACAGAAATCTCCGGTGAAGTTTGATCGACCACAATGATATCAAGATCTATGTCCAGAAACTTCTCCATAAGCGCATATAACTCGTCAACCATATTTGCATATGGTGTAAGAGAGGGGAATTGAGCGACCGAAGATTTCTTTCCTTTATTCTCAAGCAAAAAGGATAAACGTTCTTCGGTTTGAGGCAAACAATACAGGAGGGCATGATCCTCCATGTACTGAACTTGATACGGGTCATTAAACATGTCTAAAATTGCATCCTGCTGGTTTTTGTAATCTGATTCGAGTCTTGGAACAGCACCTGCCAGTTCAAATAAAGCACTTTTAATCGCACGGTGGATATCTACGTGTGCTCCTGCAGAACATATAAGATTGGGCCCCTCCTGTTTTCTGTTTTTGGCAACAGCCCAGACACTGGGAATTCCATGTTCCATAGTAGAGTTATAAAAGAATACGTCATAACCGGCAACATGCCTCATTCGCTCCATCATAAGTTGCAACATGCTGTCTTGGCTTTCGGACAGTTCAAGAAGGGGAAGAGGCAATTGAGCATACCAGGTCATTAAAAATGAATCACGTTCAACAATCTCCAGAATTCCGTGAAAAATAGCTTCTGCCATGCTTCCCCCCAATGCGCATCCGTTTGAAAATTCATGAACAAAACCGGCAGTTCCGCTGTAATAGGCTAACTGCTCAGGCACAAGAATCGGCTTTTTATTTAAAAAGGAATATCCCCATACCCACGGAACAGGAAGGTCAGGATCAAAAGGTTGGTAAGGAAAATCCGGCATGGAGTACTGCTCTTGCGAATAGGTGCCCACCGCAGCTGGAGTTATCGCGTTCTCCCCTAGCTCGCGATAACTGGCCAAAACACTCGTTTTTTTGCCGCGGGGCGATGTGCCGCAAAGTCGTTCCAGCCCTTCGAGAACTGCTACCATTTCACTTGATTTAAAGGACAATGATTTTCCGCCAACGATTTCATCCCCTGATGGAGAAGGGGCTTTCATAGCCACCTCAGCAAAAATGGACGCGGGTATCCTCATTTTCTGATTTAGCACACCTGTTCTTTCATCAAAATAGGTCGTTAATAAATCTCGTTCCAGTTCTGCCTCGGAAATACAGCGATAGGTATGAGAGCCGGCCTTCTGGCTTGCACCGAATACAGGGGCTGCCAATTGGGGAGAATCATCCGGCAATTGCCCGCAGCTTGGGCATGTTGGATCAGGGAGAAAGCGATGTGTGTTGATTTCCATTGTTTTCATATTCATAAGATATAGCTGTCCTTCTAATCCACTGCTTCTTCCTGTCATATATCTGTCGGCCTCTTCCGAAATGAAGCAAGCCATGGGTCTGATTTCACGATCTTGAAGCGGCTCTTCCCGCACAATTTTTCCATGCAGAAGCAAACTAAGCTGGGAGTTCAGGATTTCCTCTCTTTCACGGCCGGCATTTAGAAGCCTGTATTCAGCGCATAACGAGCATCCCGGAATCCCGGGGCGGTTAAGCGGCCCAATGACCCCTTCCTGCTCTGTTATATACCCGGTAATCCAGGCAATGCCCAGTTGCCGAGTTTGTTCCTCCGTCTGGTGCAGTAATTCAGGATCCCAGTCATCTTGCAAAATGAACATAAGTTTAACATCTTGCGTGTCCATTGGCATTTGGGACTGCCGGATTACAGAATAGCATTCTTTTAACTGATCATGTACCAGCTCAGCCAACTTCCCGTCTCCGATAATTAATATTTTATTTCGGGTATGCTGCTCGTTCATTTGCAGACCTCCTTGCTCAGGCGTACTCCGAATACGACAAGTTCCTTCAAAAACGGTTCTACTGCCAAATTGGTGACCAGAACTTGAAATGGATGCAATATAGACAACATGTCTTCAATATCCTGTGCACGGTAACTGGTACCGGCTTCCGGCAGACACATTTGTTTTGTTTGACCCGCAAGAGAAATGGTTTTGAATGAAATGCTGCCCGATCGGCTATGTCCCGTCTGGATATGTCCAAGAGCTTCAGCCAATACACGGCGTAATGCTAAGGTGGGATTTAAATCGATGGCATAATGCCAGGTACCATTTGAACGTACCCAGACAATTGGAATGTGGGGATATAAGTCTTCACTGTATCCTAAAACCAAGTCCTCTGCTAAAGCCCTCAAGGATTCCAGATAATATTTAGTGCTCAGATCATCGATTTTAGACAGGTCAAACGGAACTGCTGCAGGAATAACCCGTTGATACAAACAGTCCAATTCACTTTGCAGCAGGGACTGCAATCCGCGTCCTGCCGCCTCTGAAGCAGTCGTTCCCACACCTGCATAAGTATTTTGCATTTGCTTTGAAAAGAGATGATTGCATAGTCTGGACACATATCCTTCTAATCCTGATAAGCCTGCTTCTCTCCTGGCCTGATTATGATCCATTCCTGCATGAATCATGGTTGGCAGCGTTGTGGAAGGACCATCGGCAAGGGGATCCGCTGTCTGGATACTGCATAAGGAAAGCGGGAGCTGGTCGAAAGAACTTTCTTCAAGAGAATAAAAAACTCCAATCCGTGAAGAGACAAGTCCAGTAAAATAATCTTGTAATTGTTCCTCATTCATACTGCTTTGCTCCTGCTTGAAGGGAATGTGGAGGGAGAACCAGCCGGAAAGCGGAATATGCTGAACTGTCAAAGGATGTTCGAAAAAGGAATGGATTTCCCCGTGGATTGGATCTCCACTCAAGATATAGACACGGTTTTGCAGCTCAGGAATACCGGTTCTCAGATACCGTTCTACGTAACATGATGTTATATGAGACATCATATTTACAATCGTCGGCGCAGGAAAAGAGGACACCCATTTTTGCATATGCAGACGCCGCCAACAGGACTCCCAGCATGCATCGCTTTCTTTTATCGTAGCTGGACCAAGAATTCCGTATTCGTGCGTAAATGTTAAAGGCAGAAGAACTTTTTGCTCCTCTATGCAGCAACTGTAAAATTCATGGTAAAGCTCAAGCTTGTTGTTTGCTGAAGCAAATAAAACAAAATGAAATGGCTGCACTAACTCTCTCCATGTCATTTCATCTTTCTTTATCATCATGATCCTTCCTTCAGACTGCTTCCCCTTCAGCATTTCATTCATTTCTTCATCCAATTCGGTTTGAGATGACGGGCAATCTTCTGTAATTAAGATCGAGAACGATTCGGGAATGGCCTGAAGCAAAGAGGGAATTAAAAACCTTAGAATCGGGCGGTTGCCTGCAACCAATAGTTTCTTCATAACACGCCTCCTTTTTTCACTGGTGGACACCGCTTTAAAAGCAGCTTTTTTGCTTTGCAGCCGACATGCCGTAATTATCATATGGCAAACAAAGTGTATAGGTCTGTGTTAAATGCCTACTTTCGGGAAAACAAAAATCCTCCTGCTAAACAGGAGGTAGTGATGCAACATTCTATGGGGCTCAAAACAGTAAATATCAAAATGTCGAGGGTTTTTTAAGTATTACAGGAAGAAGGTTCTGCTAATAATTACCAACAAAACGAAAAGGACCAGAATCGTTCCGGTGCTTGTGAACGGGCGAACACCGCCACAAGAACAAGATCCTGCAAATGACATCTCAAAGTCACCTCCATCAATGATAGCTCACTTTTAACTCAAAGTGATACCTTATCATATCTAAATCGGTACTGGAGTGCGTGGGTGTTCATACCATAACACGGATAAAACATGAGAATAGGCGCCTTTAGCCATCGATTTCAACCTACCTTAAAAAAGCTTCGAACAGCATGAATGAGTCCAAATTGAGCTGGAAATAATCTAAGCATAGTTTTTACTTCAGGAGGTTAACAGCGTGAACCAGACGAGCTTTTCCAGGACTCGTTCAGAAACGGATATCCAGCCGATTTCACCCGTATTGGAATCTAATTTAAAGTGGATCAAAACGCGTTTTGAAGACTGCGCTGATTTATCCATTTTTCAGTGGCACTTTGGACCAGAGCTCCGGCACACCGCATTTTCCGTTTATTTCGAAACGTTATTCGAGAATAAAACATTAAATTTTATGAAAGCATCGCTTCAGGACCTTGTCCCCCCCGAAGAAAACCCTATAAATTCTGTCACTCCCGAAGATGTAATTCGCTTTTTCAGCAACCATGGTGTTTCTTCACAATATGCCAAGCTTGTAAACGATTTGAAGGAAACCATTGATGATATTGTTACAGGACATCTTGTTATCTTCTTTAATGGCTGGGATCAAGCTTTATCTTACAAAATGGCTTCACTAATCACCAGGCAAGTGACCGAACCGAATGCAGAATCCGTGGTTCATGGACCGCGTGAGAGTACAGTTGAAAATTTGCAAAAGAATATCGGTATGTTACGGCAGCGGCTTAAAACGCCTAATTTTAAATTAGAAAGATATACGCTTGGGGCAGAAACCAAAACTGAAATTAATATCGCTTATTTGATAAATGCAGTTAACTTGGAGGTCTTAGCTGAATTAAAAAAGCGAATTTCCGGAATGAAGCAAGTTAATGTTCTTGATTCCTCTTTTATTGAAGAGTGGATTGAGGATTCGACTTATTCTCCGTTCCCTCAATACCGCTATACAGAACGGCCGGATACTGCTACGGCGGCTTTGTTGGATGGCAAAATCATCATAGTTGTCGAGGGTACAGGTTCGATTTTAATATGTCCGGGACTTTTTACAGAAATGTATCAATCCTCGGAAGATTTTTACCAAAGAAGTATAATGTCCTCTCTAATTCGCCTGATGAGGATCGTTGCATTTTTTATGGCTTTAAGCTTGCCCAGCATGTATATTGCTTTAACGACTTTTCATCCGGAATTGATTCCTACCGTCCTTTTACTTGCCATCATGAATGCGCGCGAAGGGATTCCTTTCCCTGCATTTGTTGAAGCAGCTATCATGGAATTTTTCTTTGAACTTCTTCGGGAAGCCGGAGCGCGATTACCAAGACAGATTGGCGCCACGATAAGTATTGTCGGCGCTCTCGTTATTGGTGAAGCGGCCATATCTGCAGGTATTGCCTCCCCGACGATGGTCGTGGTCGTTGCATTAACCGGAATTGCTTCTTTTGCCATTCCTCAATACAACATGGCTACCGCTTTAAGAATTTTAAAGATTCCGCTCATGATTTTAAGCACAGTCCTGGGCGGATTCGGTCTGATGATAGGTTTTCTCTGGATCTTGCTGCATTTAACGAGTCTCAGATCCCTTGGGCAGCCATATCTAACCCCTTTGGCTCCTCTTCAACCTAAACAATTATTGGATACGCTCATTCGTGCGCCGTTAAAAATTTTACTGCGTTCACCGCGCAGCAAGCTGATATACGGATCTAAAAAATAAAAGGCAATTTTATTGAAAGAAGGCTTTATGATGCGAAAAATTGCAGTTGCCGGCTGTATGATGGTCTGCGTTCTATTGCTGCCGGGTTGCTGGGATAAGTCAGAACTTACGGACCGGACCTTTGTCTTAGGGCTTGCTGTAGACAAAGCCGATCATGGAATGGTTGATCTTACCATGCAAATATACAAGCCTGTACATTCCGGCGGTTCAGAAGGAAAGCAAGGAGGAAGTATATCCTATATCAATGTGAAAACTAAGGGTGATACGATGTTTGACGGGATTCGGGATATTATCCTTCATACAGGACGCAAAGGACAATGGAGCCATTTGAAAGCTATCATTATAGAAGATAAGTTAGTACAAATTTATCCTGTCGGTCAGCTTTTGGATTTCTTTTACCGGGATCATGAGGCTAGACTTAGTTCTTCGTTTTTTATTGCCCAAGGGAAAGCAGCGCAATATTTGAAGATGAAGCCCTTAATCGAAAAAACAGAAAGTCAGCAGTTAATGCAAATCACAAAATACTCCAATCAAGGAAATTACAAAACGACCGAAACTTCTTTACTTGATCTTTTCCTCGGTCTTCGCAGCCAGACGGGGATTTCGTTAGTTCCTTACATCACAAAAGTCGGAGAAAAAGGAGAAGAGCTGGTTGCTAACGGAATGGCAGTCTTAAAAAAAGGAAAATGGAAAGGGATCGTTTCTGCTCAAGATTCAAGAATGATACATATGTTGCTTAATCAGTACAAGGGTGGAATTATCCGCGTTCCGTGCGACATTCAACGTGATTCGGGCAATGCAAGCGACAGTTCCCTGGAAGTGTTATCCTTCCATTCCAAACTAAAACCACAAATTGAAGGTGAAACAGTCAAACTTCAAATATTCGTTAAGCTCTCAGGAGCTCTTGGTGAAATGAGGTGCACGAAATTAAAAACTCCGGAAGATGAAAAAAAATTTACTGAAGCCGCTGCTCGGACAATTGATCAATCTCTAAGAAAAACTTTGAAGCGAATGACCCAAAAGAAATTAGACCTCATTGGATTAGGAGACCGGATTTATCGTAAAGATCCAGCCCTATGGAAACGGTGGAAGCGGAATTGGGATGAGCGTTTCGCTGATACTCAATTCGACATTAAAGTAAAAGTTGAAATAAAGAATAGCGGAACTGCATCACCAAAACCACTTTCGATGGACAAGTAGTGAAGGAGCACGAACGAATGGCTGAAAAAATGATGGTTGTCATGTCGAGTTATTTGTTAATGACGTTCTATAATCTTGCCAAAATAAAGAAAATGGCGCTGCGCGACAAGATCGCATATGAAGTAACCGTTATTGTCTCCATTTACCTTGGTATTGAGTATGTTGGAGAATTTGGAATGCCGATTCTTCATGATATTGCACTATGGCTGTATAAAGATTGGGGTCATAGCATTGTCGAGTATTTAGAGAAATATTCGTAGAAAAGGAGCCGCATAATCTTTATGAATAAGCAGATCATTAGTCAACAACAATTGATCGTATTGTTTTTTGTTTATTTGACTGGCTCAGCTAGTGTGAACCTTCCCGGTCCGTTAATTGGATTCGCCCATAACGGTGTGTGGATATCTCTGCTGCTCTCCGGCGCGGTTGCCATGATTCAATTGCTGCTTGTCCTTTACTTGGATAAGGAATATCCCGGACAATCTTTTAATGAATATAGCCAAGCTGTTTTGGGAACCTGGCCCGCCATTATTATTCTTATCCCGTTTATTTCACTTTTGTTTGAAATGAGTACGGATATCGTATTTGAAGTAGGCAAATATGCTAACAGTTCTTTAATGAGGGAAACTCCACAGTACGTATTCGATATCTTTATCTTCACCACAGTGGCCATAACAGTACGTGCAGGGATTGAAGTCATGAGCAGAATGTTTACCATTTTAATCATCATCGTGATGCTGTTCATCTTCTTAACTATGTTGTTGTCCTTTCCTAATTATCACAGCGAATTTCTTTTGCCTATTCTTCCTGATGGAATCAAACCTGTACTTCATGGCGCCTACCTTTCATATGGTTTCACCCACGCAGAACCGGTCTTACTCGCCCTGCTTCTTCCTTTTGTTCGTCGTCCGACCCGGGACTTGCATAAAAAGCTGATTATTGTGTTTGGTATCAGCGTGATCACATTGATTGCGGTCACGATATCAACCATTCTTGTTTTCGGACCCCTAGCCGGGGAAAGAAAGTATTCAATGGTAGAGGTTGCACGAATGATTGATATAGAACCTATTATTCAGCGGGTAGAATTTATTGTTGGGATAGCCTTAATCGTAGGTTCCTACATGAAAGCTTGCATTATAATTTTCATATTAAATCAATTAATCGTACGTATATGTAAATTAAAGGATGAGAAAGCACTCATATTTCCGCTGACTTTTATCAATATGATATGTGCTTTTATTTTACACAGAAGCGAAACAAGATTGACCGAGCACATCACGGTAATCCTGCCCATTTGGAAGTTGACCGGATTTACCATACCTTTGTTGATCGTGTTTGCAATTCATCTGCTGAAGAGAAAAAAACACTTCATCTAATAGAGCTTCCCTGTCATTCTTTCACGGCTATGTTATGAACTTGCTGCTTTAAGTCCATACTAATACCTACGAGTATCCGGTGCTGCCATTAGCCTCAGGAAGGAGGACCTATTGTGAGACCATCGACAAATTCAACTGCTGTTCCAACTTCCCCGCATGAGCTGCCTGTCCCCGTCCATTTCGACCGTTCGTGGGCGGAGGAGCTGGACGCCAGAGTGCGCAAAGGAGGGCCGTGGGGGGACTGGGAGCTGTTCAGGCTCGCTATTGAAGCGGAAGAAGCCAACATCGTACCGAGCTTTGATGAACTTCAGTGTCTCAAGCATTTGCAGGGGCTGACCCCTCTCCCGCACCAATTGGACACCGCCCGCAAGGTGCTGTTCGAAATGTCCGGACGCGCCATTCTCGCCGACGAGGTCGGACTTGGCAAAACGATCGAAGCTGGCATGATTCTCAAAGAATATATTATTCGCGGCCTCGCATCCAAGATACTGATTCTGGTTCCGGCTTCGCTGGTACTGCAGTGGGTCCGGGAACTGAACAGCAAATTCGGCATCCCGGCCGTCGCGCAGAAGAAAGTCCATTCCTGGTACTCCGATGTGGTCGTCGCCTCTATGGATACCGCCAAGCGGGAGCCGCATTGTGATATTTTGCTCGATACGGATTATGATTTGCTGATTATTGACGAGGCCCACAAGCTGAAGAATAAAAAGACAACCAACTATCAGTTCATTACCAAGCTGCGTAAAAAATACTGCCTGCTGCTGACGGCGACGCCCGTACAGAACGATTTGTCCGAGCTTTTCAATCTGATCAACCTGCTCAAGCCAGGACAGCTCGGCAGACAGGGAGATTTCTCGGCCAATTTCGTAGTCGACAAGCGTCTGCCCAAGAACGAGGAGCAGCTGAAGGATGAATTGGCCAAGGTCATGATCCGCAACCGGCGCGGAGAAGGGCCAGTGCAGTTTACTAAAAGGAATGTCTCCAACATCAACCTGGCGCTATCGACTGACGAACAGAATCTGTATAACGGAGTCACCTCCTTCGTTAGAGATCAGTATCAGGCAAATGGCGGCAATCTGAGCAGCATGCTCTCCATGGTGACGCTGCAGCGCGAAGTGTGCAGCAGCCGTGATGCGGTGTTCATCACCCTCGTCAATCTCGCCAAAAAGCTGGCGCCGGACTCACCGCTGCGTGACCGCATCTGGGACCTTGTCGCGGCGATCAAGGCGATCAAATCCAATACCAAGGCGGAAAAAACGCTGGAGCTAATCCGCGAAATGAATGATAAAGTTATCATTTTCACGGAATACCGGGCCACCCAGGAATATCTGCTGAACTACTTCAGGGAGCGCGGGCTTACGGCTGTCCCTTACCGCGGGGGGATGAACCGGGGACGCAAAGACTGGATGATGGACCTGTTCCGCGGACGGGTGCAGGTCATGATTGCGACCGAGGCTGGCGGCGAAGGAATCAACCTGCAGTTCTGCAACCAGATGATCAACTTTGATCTTCCCTGGAACCCGATGAGGGTCGAGCAGCGGATCGGCCGGGTGCACAGGCTGGGCCAGCAGAACGATGTCCACATTTACAACCTGTCCACGACAGGCACGATTGAAGAGCATATCCTGAACCTGCTGCATGAAAAAATCAATATGTTCGAGCGGGTAATCGGCGGCTTGGACGTCATTCTCGAACGGCTTGAGCAGCGGGAGTCCATTGAAAAAAGCCTGTACAAAATTATGCTGGAGTCCGGCAGTGAAGAAGAAATCCGCAGTAAACTGCATTCCCTCGGCCGTTCCCTTGATTCCATCAAACAGGAGGTAGAGCGGGAGGGCCACAGCTGACCTGTGAAAGGAGAACGTTAACTTGTCCATGAGTACTGACGAGATCCTGCGTTATGTGATGGCCTACCTCCGCTCTACCGGCTGCAGCATTATTGAAAAGTCACCGGCACATGTCACCGTCAAGCTGTCCCCCGAGGCGGATAAAGCGCTGACGAACCGGCCGTATTACTGGAGCTATGTCGAACGTACCGGAGTATCGGCGGAAACGATGTCGTATACGTTCGTATTTGATCCTACCACCTATGACCAGCTGCAGCAGAGTAGCGTTCCCGCAGTCGCCAATCCGGATCCAAACGGGCTGGTTGCCCGCTATTTCGGAGCCGCTCCGGCTTTGCCGCAGCTGGGCCCGAACCGGATTCTGCGCGAGGATGTCAGCTTTGGCAGCAGAAGGCTGCAGCAGATTTTTGCCGCGGCCCGCGAGGGTGGGCGTTATGTCAACCTGTTCGAGCAGGCTGGGCCCGAACAGCTCGACGCGCGCAGACCGGTAAAGTATGAGACCTGGCTGGGCGTGTGCTTCAAGGTGGAATTTGTCTGCGACCTAAAGCGGGAAGAGCTGCACTTTCTCGGCATTTCCATGCGGACGGGCCGGATTCAGGAGGACTTCGGCAAGCTGCTGGCCGGCAAGGAGCTCAGCCCGCAGCTTGCAGGAAATATGCATATTCCGACGGCCAAGCTTCCGCTTGCTGCTGCGGCGGCACAGCTGGAAGCCTATCTGCTGGAAGAGATCCGGGAGCGGGATTACCGGTGGTCGGAGCTGGCGAGAGAACGCCTGACAGAAGAACTGGCGGTAATCGACCTGTACTACGAGGATTTGTTGAAGGAGCCTGACGAAACCAAACGGACAGCCGTGCAGGAGCAGCACAACGCACGCCGTCAGGAAATGTCCTGGCAGTATGAGCCGAAGGTGCAGATTTCCGCAATTAACTGCGGGCTCTTCCATCTCCGCTGAGACATAACCTTTCAAAATTCAGCGGGGCCGGCAGCCGAATGCCATCATTCGTGCGATTCCGGCCTTCTGTTTGCTGTGATAGGACGCTTGGGCCATTAAATCGACAGCAGCATGCGCCTTTCTTTATGGCCTGTCCGGCGACAGCAAGCAGCAGTCTTCTCGCCGCGCCCGGTTTATGCTTATCATACGACACTTTGCAGAAATGTATATGAAAGAGGTGGAAATCCAATGAAACGCAAAAGCGCGTCCGGCAAAGGGGCGGGACTTGTCGCTGCGGCCATCATCGCTTTTACGGCGGCAGGGCTGTGCTCCCTGCCCGTCCGTGCCGAAACGGATGGACAAGCTCTTCTCTCTCCCGGCGCTGCGGCAGAGATGTCAGATGTCCTTGTCAGCCAAAGCCAGCTTTATTCAGACAGCAAAAGCGATGCAGATAGCCTCTCAAGTCAAGCTGTTTCCAGTAAGGCCGCACCAAAGGCCGTGAAGCTGACGGCCGAAGCAGCCCGTACTTCGCTGGCCGGACAACCGCAGTTTAAAGACTGGGAGAACGCCGATTTAACCTATAGCGCACTTGGTCCGGGCACGCATTCCTGGCTCGTATTGGTGCAGGGCGCAGGGAAGTCTGCGGGTTATATGATCATAACCCAGAACAAGGACGGTTCTTTCAAGTTAAACGAATACGGCTCCGGCAGCCTTCCTCCCTTCAGTCTGAATATATTGCAGCCTGTCCTGCAATCTCTTGCGGCGGCGGATCAGACCACCGTGGACAAGCTGCGGGTGACACCCGTATATGAGGAGCCTGCGCTTGCCTATTGGACAGTCCAATCCCCTGCTGCGGAGCACCTTTTATACATAGACGCTTTTACCGGACAAGATTTGCCCCTGGGGAAACCGGGCTGGAGAAATAAACTTAAACAAGCAGCAGGCTCTACCGGTATAGGCTCTACTGGCACAGCCTCACCGCTTACAGATACCGCCCTGATTGTTACCGATTCCTCCCCCGCGGACACCAGCCCTTATACGGACCTGGCTTGGCTGAAGCAAAAACCGCTTTCACTACACAGCGGCCGTGAATTTGAAGAAGCGCTGCAGGCATCACCGAACTTGAAGATGATCTACAGCGCCCAAGGGCTTAATTATGTATTTAATTCTCCTTTTACTGTGAACGGATACCAGCAATGGGCCTCAGGGAATCATACTGCACCCGAAAGCCTTTATATACGGACAGATTATACCGGTCAAACTACCCGTTACCTGCCGTTCAGCCGTCTTGCGGCTGCAGGCGCATTTTATACGATCAAGGATAAATGAATAGCTTGCAAACCGAATAGCCCGCTCCATATCCGGACCCGGGCTTGTCGGTTGGGACTATCTTCCCGCCTTCTGTTTTCTGTCTTCGCTGCGCGAAGATTTGAGCCACATGGAGAACGAGAACGGAAGCATGCCGAACCAGCGTGTGCGCCACGGTTCTTTCTCCATCCTCCGGGCACGCCGGACATCACGGGGCAGCTCCATATATTTTACGACCTGCTCCGTAATATACCGGACAAGCTCGTCGCCTTTGGCCATCTGATCAGCCTCCCTGCCGCCCTTGCGGGGCAGCGTTTTTTCCCTTTCCTTACTCAGCATGCGCATTTCCCCGTCAAACTAAACAGGTTTTCAGGTAGCATGTATGGATTGCCATAAATTACACATGCTACTATCAGACCATTTTGTTCCCGGGGGGAAATGAAGATGCAGCTTCCGATTCCTTTTGTATTTAAAAGAAACCTGTTTGTGATATTGCTGACCGTCTTGGCCATACTGTCTGCCGGAGAGTCCTGTGCTGCCGCGGCAGCTTCTCCATCCAATGAGAGCACTGAGCAGCTTCCCCATCTGTTCTTCAGCAGACCGGTTGTCATCATTGATGCCGGCCATGGGGGAATTGACGGAGGCACAAGCTACAAGGGGATTCTTGAAAAGGATATTAACCTGAAAATCGCCCAAAAATTATATCTTTTCCTCCGCAGCAGCGGTTATGAGGCCGTTCTCAACCGGAACGGGGATTACGCCCTCAGTGACGATAACCTTTGGCTCAAGTCTTCAAGACATCGCAGAGATTTGGCGCAGCGGAAAAGTCTGACCGATGAGCTGCCGACTACGATGCTTGTTAGCCTTCATGTCAACTGGAACAAAAACAGTAACAAAAGCGGGCCAGTCGTCCTATACCAGAACGTTGCCGAAAGCTTTCTGCTCGCGGATTCGATCCAGCAATATCTAAACAGCCTTTACCGTTCATCCCGCCTGCCCATGTACGGCAAGCCGTTTTATCTTCTCAACCAGATCAAACAGCCTGCCGTCATTGTGGAGACGGGTTTTATCAGCAACGAGCGTGATCGGAAGCTGCTGTGTGATTCTGCCGCACAAAAGCAGATCGCATCCGCCATAGCGGATGGAATCATGGCGCACTTAACGGCATGGTAGGCTGCGGTGTCCAGCCCCAGACCGTGCTTACAAGACGTCTGATCCCGACCAGCTCCGTTTTTTTCTGCAGCTCGGGTATGGACTGGCGCAGCACGGAGGAGGTATACAATCCGGGCATTCCGACATGGCCGATCATGACGCAGGTGTCATGGGAATTCAGCCAATCGGAGACAGCGTTCATCTGCCTGGATACATGAGTCAGCGTATACACATCGTCCAGGAAGATATCGTTATGAACGGGTGGAAGCCCTTTTTCCGAGGCAAGCTCATCCACCACCGATTTATGGTTCGTGCGGCTGTCGACAAAGAACATACCTCTTTCCTTGCATACGTCCAGGATGACAGACATAATCCGGCGGTCAGCCGTAATCTTGGAGCCCATATGGTTGTTGATGCCAACGGCATGCGGTACGTCATCAATGGCAGCCTCCACCCTGGTGCGCACCTCCTCATCCGTCATGCCCGACATAATAGCACCGGGTCCCAACCATTCCTTCTTGCCTTTGTTAGGCTCCATGGGCAGATGTACAAGCACATCATGTCCTTTGCGGTGGGCTTGCTCGGCATCCTGCTTTGTGGTGGGCAGAAAAGGCATGACGGCAACTGTAATATGCGCAGGCAGATCCAGCATCTCCTGAGTCCCCTTCATTCCGTTGCCAAAGTCGTCCACAATAATCGCAGCCAGCTTCCGCGTCTGTCCCGCATGATGTTCAGCGCCTTGCTTGTTTCCTTCCTTTTGACCGACATGCGCAGGATCAGGGGCAACGGGATTCGTATAGTCTGCTGCAAATATAGGGGAAACGGCGTTCATAACCATCCCGGCGAAAAAGCATATCCCAAGGGTTAAACAAAGGTGTTTGAAGCGTAAGCCTGCTGAACAGGCAGCAGTATAATCCATAAGATGCTTTGCAAGTCTTATCATGATCTTCATGTCCTTTACACCTCCTCTAAGCATGCTTTCATTGTTTGAGGAAGGAGGCGCAAATATGTATGTATTTGCACTACAAGAAATGGAACCCAATTAATCCCTGGTTAGAATAAATGGCTTGTTCTTGAAATATAACACCATAAGGTGTTACTATTAAAAAGCAAAACCAAAAGGTGTTATAAATTCAGGAGGTCAATCATGTCAACTCAAGGAGCTTTACCCGAAATTCGTAAAACCGTCATTCTGAATGCTTCTATTGAAAAGGTATGGAAAGCCGTTGCCACATCGGAAGGCATAACCGCATGGTGGATGCCCAACACGTTTGAACCGGTAGAAGGCCATGAATTTATTCTGCATGCCGGCCCATTTGGCGACTCCCCCTGCAAAGTCACGGAGATTGATCCGCCCCACCGTGTTTCATTTAAATGGGGAAAGGACTGGCAGCTTACTTTTGAATTGTCCGAGCTGGACAATGGTAAAACAGAATTCACGCTCATTCATTCGGGCTGGGACGAAGCTCAGGCGACCGAATTTGGACAACCTCATTCGGTTGTGCGCGGAGTCATGGACGGCGGCTGGGAGAATATTGTCAAAAACAAGCTTGTTGAATATGTTGAGGGATAAAGTTGGGCGAACCAGTATTTAGGCATGATGTTTTTCAGGCCATCGCCGATCCCACCCGCCGCAAAGTGTTAAAGCTGCTTGCAGATCAGGACATGCCCATTGTAGCCATATCGGAACATTTCCCTTTATCACGTACGGCCATCAACAAGCATTTGCATATTTTATCCGATGCAGGTCTGGTCAGCCGCCAAAAAGTCGGGAGAGAAACACGATATAAGCTAAAGCCGGAGCCTCTCACCCAAGTCAGAGAGTGGCTCACCTTCTTTGAAGCCTATTGGGACGATAAGCTGGATCTGCTTAAAAGCTATGTCGAGAATGATATGGATTGATAGTTATTTAATAGAAGTTATGGTATAGTCATTACACCGAATACCAAGATGAAGGATGTGAGCGTATGCAGAACGCAAAGAAGCTGTATTATGGGGAAAAAATTACGGTGACGTTTCAGCCAGAGAAATGCATACATTCCGGTGTTTGCGTTAAAGGCTTCCCCTCGGTTTTCAATCTGAGTAAGCGGCCTTGGGTAGACCCTGATGCGGCCACAGCAGAGGCTATTGCACGGCATATTGATAAATGTCCGAGCGGAGCCCTGGAATACGAGCATGTTGACGAAAAATCGGACAATAAAGAGGGCGCATAACAATGCATAATGTGGTTCATAATTCAGCCAACAAACGGTTTCAGATTTCGGATCATGACTCTATGATCGCCGAAATGACATATGTGGTCTCAAGCCCGAGCCTATATATTATCGATCATACCTACGTAGATACTGCTTACCGTGGGCAGGGACTTGGAGACCTCCTTCTCGAAGCAATGGTGAAACATGCAAGGGAAAACGAAATTAAGATTTTGCCATTATGCCCTTTTGCTAAAGGCAGATTCCAGGAGCGTGCTGAATTGGGAGACGTTCTCCATCATTAGATCAGCAGAAAAAACAATCGGACCGTGCAAGGATACCCTCTTGCCGGTCCATTTTTTGATCTTTGAATCCGCAAAAACGTCCGTTTTCGTAAAAGAAGGGCTTTAATACATTTTAATATTATCGAAGCTCACATTGTTATGTAATCAGGAGCCTGCTGCTTCGTTTTCTGATTCTTGTTGATCCGCCGCATAATAAACTTTCAGGACAATATCCTGCTCATAATCGCCGAACTGTCTGCCGAACAGGTTCATGCCCCCCTGGTGAACCGCGTCAGGCTTTACGCCGACCCGGAGTCTGATGTTGGGACGCTGCAAAAGCTTCAAGTCGCCTATAGTGACATCTGATATCTTCTCCATGTCGAGCGTTGTCCATTTCCTGTCGATACGCCAAGTCTTCAGCAGCCCGTATTGGGTTGACCAATCCGCCCACCAGGACGGATTCAGCCTGCCGCGCCGATCGCCAAAATCTCCGGGACTTGTCCATGTGCCGATCTCAACACCATTCATCCAAACCGTAATATCCGATGGCCAGTTATTGTCATAGTTTGGCGCTTCGGAGCACATTTCCATGGACAACTCCAAAGCATCAATTCGGGCCTTCGGCGGTACCTCAAGCGGCAGCAAATATTCCAAATACCCTTTCCGCAGCCAAATCATCTGTGCTCCAACATGCTTCGGATGATAAAAGCTTGCCGGCTCGTCCTCTCGAACGAGCATACCGTCGGTGTTTGCCATCCCGCAGGTGGGATGAACCTCACAATCGCTGTAGTGGCCGATGGGCATCTCCATATCGTAAGTACTCAGGACCGGTCTTGGAACCGTCTTCTCTACATTGAACGCTATGCGAATATCATCATAATTGCGGCTGCATACCTTCATCGCTCCCCGTGTAGCCGGAAGCAGCTCGGTATTGATCAGCTTGGCCGCCTCCAGTATTTTCACATTATTGGCAACCGTCGATACCGGCAGCTTCAGCGTTTCCGCAATCTCCATAATATTCATATTCCTTGTGCTGAGCAGCTGCAGCATATCGACACGGGCACGGGTTGACAAAGCATGGGCAACGGCTACAAGTTTATCCGGATCATCAAAGCTTAACTCCAGCATATGGATGTCTCCTCTAGTATATTAATTACAATAATATTACATGAAAGCCCATTTGTTATCAATATTTTGTAATGAAGAACAGCACTGTGCAAGTGACCCTCTCCTCACGGCCATGGCGGATACCGTCACATTCAGCAAAAAAGCCCGCAATTCGCCATATAAGCAAATTTACGAGCCGTTGTTCATTTCTTGAGCTATTTACACAAAATCTATTGGATCTGCTTAATTGCATCGTCAAATGCTTGCTCCATTTGGCTGGCCTCATTGGAAACCGCGAAGAAGACAAATCGCCCCTCCGTTTTTAACACATGATTTTCGACCAAAAAATATTCGTTTGGCCGATAGTCTGCAAATTTTATTTTCTGCGCGGCTATTCGCTCCTTTATCTTCTCTTCGACGAGTTCCGCCTGAGGCTGCTCCTTTACTTTGATCACGGCCCATTCGTCCGCTTTCACATTCGATACGGATGTATAAAGAATAAAATCTTCCACGGTATCCGCGTCAAGCTTATATAATTTCTGCAGCTTTTCACGGTCCCCTTTTTTCATCTCTTTCAAATCCACCGTCTGTACGATTCTCTTGCCCACTTCATCGGCCGAGAGTTTATCCGCGGCCATGCTGCTCCTGCCGGAGCATCCGGACAGAACGCCGACCACACCAACCATTGCGAGAATAACAGCGAGAATGTATCTTTTTCTTGACCAATGTTTTTCCATTGAAATCACTCCGATAAATATTGAATGGATGGATCTTCAGAAAACGTGCTTGCATTGTAAAGCAGCAGCATCTCCCGGATGCCATGCTCATTCACAAATGCCGTCAGATCCCCATCGTAATAACGAAGATCCACCACGTCGATTTCGCTGAAATGCTTCAGCAGAAAGGGAATAAAGCTATTCGCGTACGAATCTTTGACAACCAGCAGCTTTTTTCCGTTCGTTTGACCCGTTTCAATGCGGATCAGTCCATGGTTGCCGTTCAGAAATACCGCGTATTTATCCTTCTTCTCCAGCTGCTCCGGCGCATACAACGAATTCGAGGTCTTGCCTTCGTCGACATACATTACGGTATATTTCTCTTGATCCTTTGGCCGATACAGTTTAATGCTGTCGGGCTGCACATGCCTGAAACCGCTCTTCGAATAAAGCGATCCATAAAATTCACCGGTTGCCTGCCGAACAATAAAGTCCTCGTCTTTTTGCGGATTCAGTCCCATCTGCTTGCACAGCTCAAGGTAAGCGGTATAAGCGCCTTGGGTTGTCCAGTGGTGGTCGGTTTTATAAAAGATAGGCTGCTCCCTCTTCGCATACAACGCGGGAAAAACATCAACAAAATGAATATCCGGAGACAGCGATCGCCGGATTCTGTCCAGATACGCCTCTTCAACGCCGGTGTCGGCGTATTTCGGAAGCTTGTCCTGATGCACAGCCGCCGCCGTGGGCACGATCATCACATATTTGCGCAGGCCGGGTGTGGCAGCGCCAAACGCATGGATGGCGTCCATCTTCTCCTCTACATCCTCTTCCGCCGGGGGGACAAACTTTTGAATGAGGTACCCTTCTTTCCCGAGGTAAACCCCGTTGCTCTCCTTTTTCCCCAACATACGGTCCATATCCGTTTTCACCCCGATCCACAGGTCGCGAAAGACAAACTGGTCGGACATGTAGGCCTCGAAATCGGAAGTAAAGTCACCCGACAGCAATGTATTCAGTGAAAAATGCGGCAGCTGCTTCAGCATCCGGTTCTCCGCTTCCGAAAAGGCACGATCCGGAGCAGCCCAATTGAGTACGGCGATCACGCCCGTAAACAAGAGCAGCAATACGGCCAGACATTTTCCGCTGATTTTGTCGTTTTCGTCCATAACCGCCGCCCTCCTTAGAAACGAAAGTATAAAAACGGATTGTAGCTTTCATCGACCAAATACGCCGTCGACAGCACCATGAAGAGTAGGTAAATGAGCGGAGTGACCACTGCACCGACAATTCTCCGTCTTGTCTTCATGTACGCTAAGGCTTTCCCAGGAAGCGGAGTAGCGCAGAGGGCCAATACGATCAGCAATACAGCATTCGCGGACAGATCGTAGAGCGCCTGCCGATCCGCAAATCCGTGTCCGCCGAAGCCAAACATCACACCGATGAAACGCCAGGCGGAAGCCAACTGCTCCATTTCAAACAACACCCAGCCGACGATCACGATCAGCAGCGTATAAATATGGCCGGCAAAAACGGGCATTCGCCCAAGCCACCGCAGCAGAAACAGCTTTTCGATCATTACGAAAAAACCGAAATACAATCCCCATACGATAAAATTCCAGCTGGCGCCATGCCACAGGCCGGTTAAAAACCACACGACCAGCACATTCCGAAGCTGCTTTGCCATTCCCTGCCGGTTGCCGCCAAGCGGGATATACACATACTCCCGAAACCAGGTGCCGAGCGATATATGCCATCTGCGCCAAAACTCCGTCACACTCCTGGATATATACGGGTAACGGAAGTTTTGCATGAAATCGAACCCGAACAGTTTGCCCAGACCACGAGCCATATCGGAGTACCCGCTGAAATCGAAATAGATTTGCAGGGTGAACGCGATAATGCCAAGCCAGGCGGACAGGACGGACAGCTCAGCGATCGGCTCCGCTTTGACGCTTGTCCAGAGCAATCCGATATTGTTGGCAAGCAGCACTTTTTTCGCCAGGCCTCTGATGAACAGCTCCGCCCCTTCGCCAAAACGGTCCAGCGTTACTGTGCGGGAAGCAAGCTGTCCCGCGATATCGCCGTATTTCACGATCGGGCCCGCCACAAGCTGGGGAAACATCGCCACATACGCCCCGAATGTAACGATATTCCTCTGTGCCGGTACCTTGCCCAGATATACATCTACGACATAAGACATCGTTTGGAACGTATAAAAGGAAATGCCCACCGGCAGCGGCAGATCGGCCATTTGGATATTCAGATGAAACAGCTGATTGATATTATCAACGACAAACCCGCCATATTTAAAAAAGCCGAGAATCCCCAAGCTGCCGGCCATCGAACCGAAAAAAAACATCCTGGCAATCGGCTTCCGGTGCCTGTACTTATCGATCATAAGCCCGTTGAAGTAGTCAAATACCGTCGAGAATACCATAATCACAATGTATACCGGTTCGCCCCATGCGTAAAAAATCAAGCTTGCAACGAGCAAAATGGCATTTCGCAGCTTCCTTGGCGAAACATAATAAACCAGAACAGTGACGGGAAGGAAAATGTACAAAAAGATAAGACTGCTAAAGACCAACCCTTGTCACCTCCAAAGCAGCAGACCCGCTCGCATGTTATTTCACTTGCTCCTTCAGCAGCTCCAGCATCTGCACATAAAATTCCGGCTTAAAATGAATGCCGTCCGAATCGTACAAGTCAGCGCCGCTGGCAAAAATCGGGGATAAATCGGTAAACTTGACCTGCTCCTTGTCCGCCAGCTCTTTGACAGCCTGATTGTAATCCTCGATATTTTTGTACCGTGGTTCCTTCTTCAACGCTTCAGCACTTACTGGAGTAACCGTTAACAGTGTGATCCGGGCCTGCGGCAGCTTTTCCTTGATCAAACCGATCAGCTTGGCATAGTTGTTCATGGAGTAGGCTGTCGGATCATCCGTCGGCCATAAAATATCGTCCGAGCCCAGTTGGATAAAGACCTGCTTCGGATTCCGCTTGGCAAGCTCGTCGATATCATCCAGCGCAAATTGTGCTGTTTTCCCCGCCCCGGCAAGCACCTTTTTCTCGTCCAGCACATCATGAAAGGACAGCCCTTCCGTAATGGAATCCCCCAGAAATACACTGTCTTGAAAAATCTGTTGATACGAATTGGCGGTTGGCTCCGATGCTACAGCGCCCCCCTGTTCCTGCTCTTGGGATGCCGACTGTTGAGCGGTCTCGGCAGGGTCAGTTGTATTGCTTCCGCACGCTGCCAGTGCCAACGCAATACTTCCTGTCAGTAATGTCATCACGATTTTTTTGTACATGTGATCTACCTTCCTTTCGAAAAAAAGTTTAATTTCGCGAGATCAAGATAAAGTGCAGATTCAATCAAAATGATTTATAGATTGGGAGGGTTGTTATAAAAACAAAAAAGAAGCTGCCCGTCCAAGAACCGAATGGTCCTTGGAAACAGCTCCTTTTTCCAAAATACATGCCATGCCGTGGTATGCTCATCACCCTACGCTTTTTTATTCAAATAAAAATAAAACAGGACTCCGTCCCGAGTGTTCATCACGCCATAAGGAACGCCGTGCAGCTCCAATATTTTTTTGGAAATGGCAAGGCCGAGTCCCGTTCCTCCGGTCGACCGCTGACGGGAAGGCTCTCCGCGATAGAAACGGTCCCAAATTTTCTCCAGTTGTTCATCCGAAATATGGGCCCCTTTATTTTCGACACCTATTTTCACGCGATCTTGCTCGTCTGTGACGGTGACAATGATTGACTCCTGCTCCGGTGTATAACGAATCGCGTTCGTGAGAAAATTGACAATGACCTGCTCAATCCGGAGCTCATTGCCGATCACCTCGACAGGTTGAAGCGAAGTGTGCAGATGCAGCCGTTTTTTGTCCATGTCCGCAGCCAATTTGGCGTAAATACGCTCGATGAGGATGTCAATATAAAACGGGGCCATCTCCATTTTGTACGTGCCAGATTCATATTTGGCCAGCTCCAGCATATCCCCAATGAGCAGATTCATCCGGTTCACCTCATCCTCCATCGCCGCAAAATAGTAATCCCGCTTATGGCTTGCAACCCCGTCCTTCAGCACAGAAAGACAGCTCTGAATGACGCTTAGAGGGGTCTTGAGTTCATGAGATGCAGTAGAAATAAACTCCTTTCTTGTATGCTCAAGCAGCTTTTCCTTCTCAATGTCCTGCTCCAGCCTGATGATATGGCTGTGCAGCCGCTCGGAAAGCTCGTTAATGCTCCGTGACAGATCGCCGATCTCATCGTTTGTCGCGACCGGAATTTTTTCGGAAAAGTCGAGCGAAGCCATTTGCTGTGCCGTTCGATTGATACGAAGCAGCGGCCGGGTGATTTGACGGGAATAATAAAACGAGACGAGCATTACGAGCAGCACCGCAGCTGCCATAATGTATACATAATAATTCTTGATCATGCCCGCAGCTTCATTCACCGGCTGCAGCGACGTAACCGCAAGCAGATAACCGGGTTCCCCGCCTTCGCCCTGAACCGGATCAATAAATATTTTGTAATTCACATGGTTTTCCTCATAATCGATGACTCGATCCGCTTCCGCCTGCGGAACATCTCCATACAGCAGATTCGCTTGGAAAGCCTGAATTCGATCCAGAAGCAGCCGGTTCGTATAACGCGAAACCGCCGTCACTTCCGGTATACGCAGCTTCGTAATCGTTCCTTTTACCAGAATGCTGGGATACTTTTCGTGGTACTGCGTTGGATTTGCATATCTGGTGACGACTTCGTATTCTTTGTTCACCATCTGCTGATTTTCGAGTTGGTTTTCCTCCCGCAGATTGGATACGCTTCTCCCCATCCGCTGGATAATCAGCTCATCATTCATCAGCAGACCTTCCATAGCGATGCCTTGCCCTTCCTTGATCCATGGTTCCTTAAACGGATTGGTGTCATAAAAATCCTCCACGTTTATGAAGCTGTACAGCGGAACCTTGATCGTACGGCCGGAAAATGCAGAATCACCGTCAACCTGGTCCAGCTTAATTTCCATGAAAAAATCATCGGTGTATTTCAAATAACCCATTGCATCAAGGGGAGCGATCCAAGTGTTGTGACGTTCATAAAACTCCTGTTCCTGTTTGGCCGCCTGCTCTTCGTCAATCGCCTGTTGCAGTGGACCTTGTTCGTAAGCAACGAGTGCCGCCTCTACGTCCTTCACTTTCTGATGAACGTAAAATTGCTTGAGAAATACGGTTTGTCCGGCAAAAATAGCCCCTATCAGGAACAGGCATAACCCGGCCGTTAACAAAAACAGCTTGAGTACGATGCCCTTTTTCATGGCTGCTCCTCAAATTTATACCCTGAGCGCACAACCGTAACGATATGCCTGGCATGCTCCCCCAGCTTGGAACGCAGGTTACGGATATGGCTGTTGACCGTGCGGTCATCGCCAGCAAAATCATAACCCCAAATTTTTGTGATCAGCTGTTCTCGGGTAATAATAATCCCTTTGTTTTTCATCAAATAGGCCAAAATTTCAAACTCGGTATGCGTAAAGCTGCAGTTTTTCCCGTCTGCCGAAACGGTGCGGGACGGAAAATGTATCGTAATGCCGCTGCTGCTCAGCATGCCGTTCTCTTCTTCGCGAACATACCTGCGCTCCAAAAGCCGCTTTACCCTTGCAAGCAGAATGGGCGGACTGTACGGTTTGACGACATAGTCGTCGGCCCCGAGCTCGAAGCCAAGAAGCGTATCGTCTTCGTCCGAACGGGCCGTTAGCATGATGATCGGGACATTCGACGTCTTGCGGATCCGCTTGCACACAGACCAGCCGTCCAGTTCAGGCAGCATGATGTCCAGTATGATCAAGTCCACCTCATGTTCTTGAAATAACGAGAGCGCTTCTTTGCCATCGGCGGCTTCAAGCACGCTATAACCTTCTTCAAGCAGATAATCCTTCATAATTTCCCGTAAAATATGTTCATCTTCTACGATCAATACAGTTCTTGGCATATGACAACCTCACAACGTTTTTCTAGTAACCCATTGCCTTTACTATTAGTTCGACGACTATTTTCTGCACTATGTGTCATAGTTTAAATCGGTTTGAAATAATATAGCAAGTCAGCCCTAGAATAACTGTACAGGAGAAATACAGGAATAGTGGGTCTTAGCCATTATTCCATGGCTTCCAACATTTATGCTCATCTTGACCACCTTACTACAACTAAAAAGCCCCTGAATTGCCGCAAGGACAAATTCAGGAGCTCGCTCATTGTTAAATTGATGCGATGGCGCAACATCAGAGTGCTAATTCCCATGGAGCAGCCCGCTGAACGGGTCTGCAATTGTATGCGGAAGGCGTCTCGCCCGTCCGAAGCATCGGCCGCGATTAGCGCTTGCCAGCGCCAGAACGCTCGTCTACTCCTGCTCTTTCTCAACCCAATGTGTGGATACGTTCTGCAGAAATCGCAAAATAACGTGTAACTCCGCTTCCGTAAACGGCTCAAGCAATTGCATAAACCGCTTTTCCTCCAGTTTGTGAAGCTGCTGATGCAACTCAAAGACCTGTCTGCCCTTTGCCGCCAAACTGAAGTAGACTTCCTTCTTATTGTCATTCAACTGCCTGCGCTTTATATATCCTTCCTCCAACAGCTTCGTGCTGATTTTCGTAATACCGGCTTTGGACAAGTCCATCTTCTCTGCAAGTGCCGTATTATTAATTGGCCCGTTGTTGCCGATGCAGTCGATTACGTGCACGCTGGTCAAATGACGCGGGATTGACTCCAATTGCTGCTCCTGTGCAAAACGAAACATCTTATCCTGCTCCGTTTCGATGATTTGTTCGCTCAGATGCACAAAATGAACAGCCTGATCATGGACCAGCCCTTTGAGCGCTTCCAATGTATTCATCATCTCGGACCCCCGCACACAATTATAGTTAACTGATAAACAATCGTATCACGTTCCGGCGCGGGGAGCAACGTGCGCACTTATTCCATAATCTTGTCTGGCTCGGCAACCTCCTGGATCTTACTCTCTATGTGCTGCTCGCTTCCAAGGTAATGTTTCCCTACGGGATGTAATTGGTCATCTAAAGTATATACCAGCGGAGTACCAGTAGGCACATTCACATCAATAATCTCTTCCGAACTGAGATTGTCCAGAAACTTGATTAATGCCCGCAAACTATTGCCATGTGCAGCGATAATTACATTTTTCCCCGCTTTGATCTGTGGTGCAATTTCCTTATCCCAATAATCCCTGACCCGAATAACCGTTTCCTTGAGGCTCTCCGTTAACGGGATAAGCTCGTCATCAATGTCGCGATATTTAACATCGTTTTTTGGATAGCGGTCATCATCCTTTGTCAAAGCAGGAGGCAATACATCATAGCTTCTGCGCCATAATTTAACCTGCTCTTCTCCATATTTCTCAGCGGTGGCTGTTTTGCTTAAACCTTGAAGCGCACCATAATGACGCTCATTAAGCTGCCAGGTCTTGTATACAGGAATCCACAGCAAATCCATTTCTTCAAGCACATAATCCAGTGTTTTAATCGCCCGCTTCAAATATGAGGTGTAGGCGACATCAAATACGAACTGTTCTTCCTTGAGCAGCCTGCCGGCGTGCAAAGCCTCTTGAATACCTTTATCCGACAACTCTACATCCATCCAGCCTGTAAATAAATTGGCTTTGTTCCACTCACTTTCTCCGTGTCTAATCAGGACCAACTTATACATCTCTCTACCGTCCCTTGCTGCGGAATTTTTCCCATTTAAAATGTCCAAAAAACTCATCATCTGCTTTTGTATCGAAATACCGATCGGATTCCGAGCATTAACGAATTGTCAGTTGCCGTAATATCTAATCTACCCGCTGCGTCTTTCTGCTAAACCCTGAAGAAACTATCCTATACTGCCTTCCATCTCCAGTTTGATGAGTCGGTTCATCTCAACCGCATATTCCATGGGCAGTTCTTTCGTGAACGGCTCGATGAAGCCCATCACGATCATCTGCGTCGCTTCGTCTTCGGACAGGCCGCGGCTCATCAAGTAGAAGAGCTGGTCCTCGGATACCTTGGAGACGGTCGCTTCGTGCTCGAGCGTGACATTGTCGTTCATGATCTCGTTATAGGGAATCGTATCAGACGTGGACTCATTATCGAGAATGAGCGTATCGCATTTGATGTTCGACTTGGCGCCAAAAGCTTTGCGTCCGAAGGAAGCCAGACCACGGTATGTGACTTTACCCCCGTGCTTGCTGATCGATTTCGATATGATGGTCGAAGTCGTATCCGGAGCCAGATGAATCATTTTAGCCCCGGCATCCTGGTGCTGCCCTTTGCCGGCAACCGCAATCGAGAGCACCGAGCCCTTGGCTCCACGGCCTTTTAACACTACGGAAGGGTATTTCATCGTCAGTTTGGAGCCAATATTGCCGTCCACCCATTCCATCGTTGCGTTTTCTTCCGCTATCGCCCGTTTTGTCACCATATTATAAATGTTGGGAGCCCAGTTTTGAATGGTTGTATATCGCGCTCGTGAATTTTTCTTACAGATGATTTCCACAACAGCGCTATGAAGCGAGTTCGTGCTGTATATCGGTGCCGTGCAGCCTTCTACATAATGCACAAAGCTGTCTTCTTCCGTAATAATGAGCGTCCTTTCGAATTGTCCCATGTTCTCGGAATTGATACGGAAGTAAGCCTGCAAAGGCACCTCGCATTTTATCCCCTTCGGAACGTAGACAAAGCTTCCTCCTGACCATACCGCGCTGTTAAGTGCGGCAAATTTGTTGTCACTCGGCGGAATAATGGTTCCAAAATATTGGCGCAGCAGCTCCGGATGCTCTCGCAGCGCCGTATCCGTGTCTGTGAAGATGACCCCTTGTTCTTCCAACTCTTTTTGAATACTGTGATAGACAACTTCGGACTCATACTGGGCCGACACACCGGCAAGAAACTTCTGTTCCGCTTCCGGTATGCCAAGCTTGTCAAAGGTTTGCTTAATCTCAATCGGCACTTCCTCCCAGGTTTTCCCCTGTTTCTCGGAAGGCTTGACATAATATTGGATATCATTGAAATCCAGTGCTTGCAGATCGCCTCCCCATGCGGGCATCGACATACTTTGGAACAACTCCAGCGACTTCAGACGAAAGTCGAGCATCCAGGCGGGTTCACCCTTCATCTCCGATATGGTGGCAACAATCTCACGAGTCAGCCCCTTGCCGGACTGAAACACTGCTTGATGCGCATCTCTGAAGCCATACTGATATTCTCCCAGCTCTACTAATTCCTTAGCCATATGTTGTCAGCCTCCTAATTCAGATATGCTTGCTTGATCTATTTCTTTGACTTGCCCCAGCTTTTGTTCCACGAGCGTTTGCATCTGCACAGCTGCTCCTTCCAGCGGCACCTCAGCTATGACGGGAGCGAGGAAACCATACACGATCAACCGCTCGGCCTCTGTGCGGCTAATACCTCTGGACATCATGTAGTATAGCTGCTCCGGGTTGACTTGTCCGACGCTGGCGGCGTGTCCGGCTTTCACATCGTCTTCATCGATCAACAGGATCGGATTCGCATCGCCCCGCGCCTTGGGATGCAGCATCAATATTTTCTCCGTCTGCTGACCGTTCGTCCCGCTTGCTCCCTTCTCGATTTTGGTGATTCCATTCAATATGGCGGTTGACTGCTCTCTCATCACCGCTCTGATCACCATATCGCTTGACGAGTTCTTGCCAAGATGCACCGTCCGGGCTGTAATATTCATCGTCTGACTGCCGGATCCCACCAAGATTGTCTTTATATCCGAACCGGCCCCTTCCTCCTTGAGAATGGATGCCGTATCACTCATCGTCTCGCCCTGATTCATTTCGCCAATCAACCAGTTCACCGTTCCGTCGTGTTCAACGATGGCGCGCCGATAAGTCAGGTCGATCAATTCTCTATCCAGTTGGTGCAATGACACGACATTGATTTTTGCACCTTTGCCTACGAATACTTCCATGATGGCTTGATTCATCCCCGCACTCTTTTGCAATGAGGACATTGTATTCTCCACCAGTGTTACGGAGCTACGCTCCTCGGCTACCACTAAAACATGCGGCATAAAGAGCGTATTGGATTCGTCTACAAAGAATAGCGTCTGCAGCGGGGTTTCAACATGAACCCCCTCAGGGATGTAAATAAAGGCTCCGCCGCTCCAGTATGCGGCATGCTGCGCGGTCAGCAAATTCTCTTCTGGCTGCACAGCTTGCATGAAATAAGGCTTTACAAGCTCCGGGTACAACCGTGCTGCTGTTTCCAAATCAGTGAGAATAACCCCTTGCTGCTGCAGCGCTTCTGTCAGATGGCCGATTAATGGACCCGAATTCCGCTGCACCAGCACATTGTCAGCGTGCACCCCTCCCCTGATCGAATCCGGCAATTCATCGAGAGAAGACACCGGCTCAGGCTTACGGCAAACACCTTGCTGCCGTAAAGGCCAGCGCCGCAGATTCGTCTTTTCCAGCTTGGGCAGCTGCAGGGTGCCTGCGGCGTCCAAGCCTCTCTTCCTCAATACGGTCAGCCAATCCGGTTCCGCACCTCTAAGCTGCTCCGATCCCCGGTTCTCTGCACTGTTCATTGTCATGTTATGGTTCCCCCTTCAGCTACGCGGTGCCTTGGTTTGCATCGGAATTTGAAACGACTCTTCTTCCTCTGGCATCACAGCTTCCTCTGTAATACCCAGTTCCTCTTTAATCCACTCATAGCCGTCTGCTTCCAACCGCTCTGCTAATTCTGGCCCCCCAGACTTTACGATTGTGCCTTGCATCATCACATGTACAAAGTCCGGCTTAATATAATTAAGCAGTCTCTGATAGTGCGTAATAATCAAAAATCCACGGTCTGCACTGCGCAAAGCGTTGACCCCTTCAGCAACGATGCGCAGCGCATCAATATCCAGACCGGAATCGATTTCATCCAGAATGACCATCGAAGGCTGGAGCATCATCATTTGCAAAATTTCATTCCGCTTTTTCTCCCCTCCGGAAAAACCCTCATTCAAGTAACGATGCATAAACTCCGGGTTCATCTCCAGCGTCTGCATGCTTGCTTCCATCATCCGCACAAACTTCATCAACGAGATTTCCTCGCCTTCTTCACGTCTGGCATTGATCGCACTTCGCATAAAATCGGCATTCGTGACCCCAGCGATCTCACTCGGATATTGCATGGCCAGAAACAAGCCCGCCCGTGCCCGTTCATCCACATCCATTTCCAGCAGGTCCTCTCCGTTCAGCGTTACAACTCCCTCCGTCACTTCATACTTCGGATGCCCCATTAAAGCTGAAGCCAACGTACTCTTCCCTGTTCCGTTCGGCCCCATAACCACATGGATTTCTCCGCCATTTACCGCAAGGCTCAGACCTTTCAGGATTTCTTTCCCTTCTACGGCTGCCTTCAATTGTTGAATACGCAGGCTCACTGTCATCTCATCGCCACTCCTTTTCATATGCGCTGTTCTAATTTCTTTTTTTGTTAACTAGTAAACATTTTATTTGATAATGATTCTCATTGTCAATAAATTTAGAGAAAATGCCATAAATACTCCGGTAATGGAAAGCAAATGTCCGAAAAATGCGCTTGCTTATCTTGCCTACAGCTGAAAAAGCTCCTGAATTGCCGCAAGGACAAACTCAGGAGCTCAATCATGGTTAAGTTGATGCGATACCGCAGCATCAGAATGTTATTTTTTCAACAGCAGATAAATATAATAAGGCACTCCGATCAGTGACACCATAATTCCTGCGGGAATTCCGTCCGGGTCCGCCAGGTTGCGTCCCAGCGTATCAGCAGTTAATAGCAGCCAACCGCCGATCAGAACAGCGAGCGGGATGAACAGCTGATTACGCGGTCCAACCAGCGCCTTCGCGATATGCGGGGCCATAAGTCCGATAAAAGCAATGCCGCCCGTCACGGATACGGCCGAAGCGGCGGCGGCCACTGCTATCAAGATCAATATTAGCCGTTCCCGCTCAATCCTCAGCCCTACACCTGTCGCTGTCTCTTCGTTGAGCCCCAGCAGATTTAGGGACCCTGCCTTCATTAAGGTCAGGGGCGCCAAGACAAGCAGCCACGGAAGCAGCGCCCAGATGAACGGCCAATCAGCCCCCCATATGGTCCCGGCAAGCCATTTGGCGATAAAATCCACCTTGGACCGGTCCGCCGAAGAAATAATCACCATCATCATTCCTGACAGCGCCAATGAAAAGCCAACTCCGACCAGCACCATACGGATCGGATCCAGTCCCCGCCTCCGGCTGAAGGCAAAACCGTAAATAAGGGCTGCTGTTACCAAAGCACCGAGAAACGCCGCCACAGGCAATATGTAGACAAACGAACCCACGTCAATGGGAAAGTACAAAAAATACACAGCAACCGCAACGCCGGCTCCCGAATTGATGCCAATGATGCCCGGATCAGCCAAATCATTACGGGTAATGCTCTGCAGAATAGAGCCGGACAAGGCCAGGCACATGCCGGACAAAATCGTAATGACTACCCTCGGCAGCCTCACAGAGAACAGAACAAACTCCTCCTTGAAGCTGCCATCCCCCAGCAATACCGGAACAAGCCTGTCCAGCGACAGGGAGGAATAACCCCAGCTCATGCCGGCAACCGCCGTAACCACCATAAGAATCAGACAACCCAGCAATAACAGCCGCTGTTTGCGGACAAGGGCGGAACCGATCATGAGAAGCTTCGACCTCCCTTATGCACAACGAACAGAAAGAAAGGCAGGCCCAGCATGGCCGTAATCGCTACAACCGGTGTCTCGTAAGGCGCGTTGATGGTTCGTCCCAAGGTCTCGGCAAGCAGCATAAAGGACGCGCCAAGAACAATGGACATCGGAATAATATGCCGGTAGTCTGTTCCGACAAATGTCCGCACCATATGGGGTACCATTAACCCGACAAAAGCCAGATTGCCCACAAGCGCTACGGATGCGCCGGTCAGCATAATGACCAGAACATACAGTATCGCTTTCATCCATACAAGTCGCTGCCCTAACCCGGCCGCCACTTCCTCGCCAAGACCCAGGATGTTCAAATGGTTCGACAGCAGCGGAACGGCGACAAGGCCGACCGCGATGAACGGAGCGATCGTTTGGAGCTGCACCCAGTTCGTTCCGATGAATCCGCCCGCAGTCCACATGGACACATCCTTGGATATTTTGAACATGATGCTGACCCCTTCCGCGATGGCGTACATAAATGCCGAAGCGGCGGCACCGGCCAGCACAATACGAAGAGGCGACAGTCCGCCTCCGTGTACAGACCCAAGCCCAATGACGAGAGCCGCACCCAGCGCGGCGCCCACAAAGCAGGCGGTCATAATGCCAAGCACGCTGGGCGAAGGCATGAACACAAAGGCCAGCGCAAGCATCATATTGGCTCCTGAAGTCAGGCCAAGCAACCCCGGATCGGCCAGCGGATTGCGTGTAATCCCCTGCATAACCGCTCCGGATACGGACAGGGCCGCACCGATCAGCATCGCAGCCAGCTCCCGGGGAAGCCGAAGCTCCCGCAAAATCAGGGTTTGGTCATTCTGTGCGCCCGCAGTCAGCGCAAGCCACACATTGCGGAATGTCGCCGCCTCCGCCCCCAGCTTCATTGAGGCGATAAAGCATAATACGAGCAGCAGCATGCCGCCAACGAGCTTCCAGACAAACGGGAGCCTGCGGCGTCCACTTTGATTATTATTCATCAGGCATCAACCCTTACTTGCCAAGAAAGCTGTTGATGAAAAATTGGAGCTGGTATTCCATGCTGAGCGGGTCATTAAAATAAAAGGCTTTGGCATTGGCTTCATATACATGATGATTCTTGACGGCAGGCAAATTTTTGTACGTTTCGGTATCCTGGAATGAATTGTCCTCGTCCGCATTTTTGCTGAAAATGACATAATCTCCGGCGTAGTCCTTCAGCACCTCTGTTGACAAGGCAAGGTAACCGTCCTTCTGCGTTGCTTCCTTGACTTTCTCCGGCATCTTGAGGCCGAATTGCTGATAAAGGATTTCCGTCCCACGGCCAAAGTTGTCCCCATAAACATACAGCTGTTTATTAAAAGTTTCGATCACCGATACCGTTGCATTCGCACCGATCTTGGCTTTGATCTCTTCCCCAGCCTTCTTGCTTCTTGCATCAAAATCATCAATCCAGGCCTGCGCTTCCTTTTCTTTGTTCAGCAGCTTGCCGATCTCCAATTGCTGCTCAAAGAAACCAACCTTGCCGTAGGTATATATAACTGTCGGCGCGATTTGCTTCAGCTTGTCGATATTTTTGACACCATCCGTCCCAATGATGAGATCCGGATTCAGCTCGATGATCTTTTCGAGGCTTTCGTCCGTCACCGCCTCAGCCCCAGCCAGCTTGTCCGCAAAATTCGGATTCTCCTTGGCCATCTCATCCACGCCAACCAGCGGTACGCCCAGCGCCATCACATTGCCAGTCAGAAAACGGGTGAGCACCACGACACGCTGCGGATGGCTGGGCACCTCCACCGGGCCATTCTCGGATTGATATATGAAGGTGCCTGAACCGGAGTCCGCCGAGGATGCGCCTTTATCCTGCGCGGCGGAAGAAGATTCGGCAGAGGACCCGCCCGTTGTGCCGGCCGAGTTTGTACCCCCTCCTGCTCCACAGGCGCTTAATATTAAAATGGCAATACATATCACGGGCAAAAACAGTTTTCTCATCTGGTGACTCTCTCCCCTTTTGGCTATGTTTCAACTGTACAGAAATGAGAATAATCTTTAATCCCGAATTGAAAATCATTCTCATTTACATCCTAATTATATGGACCCCTTCGTCGTTGAACCATGCCTATTTGTTCGAGAATCAGCTTGGACTATTGTTATCCGCCAATAATTCCGTGGCCCGCTGAAGCTGCAGACGAATCGAGACCGGATTATACGGAATCCATTCATCCACGTTCAGCATGTGCACGTTATTACGCTTTACCGCCTCAAGCCTGTTCCAGTACACCGATCTGAAAATGGATTCGGCGTGCAGTGATGCCCCTTTCTCATCCGGAAATATAATAACGAGCAGCCTGTCACATTCGTATTCCTCCAGTTCGCTTGCATCGATGGCAATGGAATGAAACCGGTCGCCAGACTGCTGAATTTCCCGTTCGATCCTGGCAGGGGCTTTCAGACCCAGCGAGCGGTAAATGACATATCCCGCGTTTCTGGTACCGTATACCTGCAGCATGTCGGGCTTGATGACCAGTATCGTTATGACTTCGGAAGCGGCCCGGCTTTTTTGAATCCGCAGACGCGCCTGTTCCTCTTCCTGCTCGAACCCGGCCAGCCACCGCTCCGCCTGCTCTCTCCTCCGTACGGCTTGTGCAACAAGCCGCAGATGCTCCTTCCACCCCAGCTCCATCCACGGAATCTCAATCACCGGCGCCACGGAGCGCAGCCGCTCAGAGCTCAAACCCATCTGATGCAAATGCTGACCGGCTGCGATGATCAATTCGATATCGGCATCCAGAAATGCGGATTTTACCTGTTCGAGAGACCTATCCGCATCAATGAATCGGGTATTCTGCGGCAGCGGCACTTCTTCGCTGCGGATGTATTCGCTGCTGTCCGATACCATCGCTGCAGGTTCAAGACCAAGCAGCAGCAAATGACTGGCGTACGGCGCAAGCCATACGGCAACCCGCTGAACGGGTCTTCGGTTATAAGCGGAGGGCGTTTCCCCTGTCTCCTGCTTGAAGCGCCGGCTTAAATAAAACTCATCTTTATACCCCACCTTCAGCGCAATCTCCCTGAGCGAGAAGACTCCTTCCATCATCATCTCCTTGGAGCGGTGGACGCGCAGACGGGACAGGTACTTATTGGGCGAGAATCCGGTTAACTGCTTGAACAAGATTGAATAATGAGAACGGCTCACGCCTGCGATCACGGACAATTTTTCAGACGTCAATTTTTCATGGAAATGATCTTCAAGATAGATGATGCTGCGCTCGATGGAAGGCTGCTCGTTTCCCCCGTATCTGGCCTCTATCCGCTCCAGCAGGTACAACAGTATTTGGTGAAAAAGGATCTGGTTTTGGATATGACGGGATTCGCTGTTCGGCAGGCGGTGGATATACAGCTCTTCCAGCTGCAGTGCAATCAGTGATGCTTCCGCAAAAAAATGAACTGCCGCGCCGGATGCCAGCCCACTTTCCCGTATGACGGTCCCAGAGGGCAACCCTGCTGCGGGCTCCCGAATACCGATCACTGCTATGTATGCATGGACCTGGCGCAACGGTTCGGCCGACAGTATAGCCTGATGACTCGCAGGTATAAGAAATACACTGCCCGCGTCAAATGTATAGCTGTTCCCCCCGGTTTCAAGAATCCCTTGGCCGCTGGAAATGGCAATCAGAACGGGACGATGCTCATTTATCGCAAGTGTAGGCATGTTTGAAGTGGTATATAGCGATTGAACGGCCTCGACAGAGTATAACTGGAAATAGGACTCTGCCCACTCCGATCCGAAATGATGGATCATGTGTCCCCTCCGTAAGTATCAGAATCATTGCATAGCTTATTTTATGGGAACGCGTCTATTGGCTGCAGCAAAATACATAGGCAGGAGGTATATTCCTTAATTCTTTTTTAATATTGACTTTATTAAAATAATGCCCAATGAAATCTTTCTTTAATAAAGTGTACTGAAAAGTTATAAACCTGCCTCCTTGTCTCAAATGCATTTGTGTCAGCCGTAGAATGTTTGTGGATACACTAAGCGGTAAACTTGCAAAGGGAAGTCCTGAAACAAAATAATCCACCCATGGAATCTCATATTTAATCATATATTTCTCTAGATGCTCTGCAGAATCATTAATAATATGAAGGTTAGGTTCATGTTCAAATTTCTCTGTTAAAAGGTTGCAAAACACTTTGTTACTTTCGAAAAGCAATACTATGGTGCTTTCTTTTCTGTTTTTTATTATTTTTTCCGTAAATATCCCCGTACCCGGACCGTACTCCACAATGTAGCTTGCTTGGTTAAAATCGATATTGTCAATCATCTTGCTTGCAAGATATTTCGAGCTTGGAAGCAGTGCTCCTACCGTTCTTGGCTTTGTGATATATTGTTTCAGAAATGATAATCCTCCCATTTCAATCCCTCCCTTTTTTAGCCTCATGGATTATATTTTTTTGAAATGAAACTTCGACACCATTAAAATGGAAAGTATCAGTAGTAAAACAACTGATACAAGCTCTGAAATTCTATTACTTGGTATAATCAAAGAGTATATGGAAAGAACAAAACCTGCAACTGTTATCGGTATTCCACGAAAAGTACCCTCAAATTTGCTGATGTTATACTTCGCCAATCTATAAGAACCACTAATGATATATAACAATAGTAAACCTGCACCCGCAAATTTGAGCAGGCCAGAGTCAAGAAAATTGAACTTATTGAATATCAACAAAGCTGGCGCAACTCCGAATGAGACTATATCGGCAAAGGAATCCAATTCTTTTCCGAATTCACTAGAAACATTTAAACTTCTGGCAATTTTCCCATCATATCTGTCTATAATAGCTGCAATAATGATATATACAGCACTTGTAGTGTAATTTAGTTTTATAATTTCGAGTATGGAAAGCACTCCAAATGACAAGTTCGCAAATGTAAGCAGATTGGGTATAAACTTTATAAACATAAACATCAACTCTCCCCTACCTTAAATAAAGCTCATGATGATTCATCCGTGCTTTTATTAAACTTAGTAAGCTTGTTGATAAGCTTATCTTTATATATCAATCCCAAAATAAAAGCCAGCACTGACACTCCTGATATGATTATGGTGGATACATAATTTTTTTGATAAATATTGGATCCAATACTCACGGATGCCAATAGCCACGGAAATCTGGCGACAAGTAAAATCATAAAAAACCTTAAAGGTTTTATAGGCGACAGTCCTGCGGCATATACGAATAAATCCTTGGGAAGTCCAGGAATAATGAACATAATGAATAAGAAGATAGAAAACTTTTTATTGTCCACCATGCCTGCCATCCATTGAGACCTTTTCTTTTTTAATAAATTCTCAATTAATGTACCGCCCAAAAACCTGGCAAAATAGAAAGCTATCACCGCGCCCAATAACATCCCTGCTGTTGTATAAAACGTTCCTAAAAGTACGCCATAAATATATCCTCCGGCTATTTGAATCACTTCACCCGGAATCGGCGCAATTACGGTTTGAAGTATCTGGAAAAGAATGAATATAATAGGTCCTAAATTCCCCGTTGAAAGGATATAATCTCGAAATCTATCAACGGATATTGTCAATTTAAGGATTTCAGGTAAGTATTGTATGGCTAAGATCATGACTAAAAGCCCTATGAAAGCAAGAAATATTTTACCGACTAATGGTTTCTTTGATTTTCCCATACATATCTATCCTCTCTCACTTGCTTTTCAATCGATATAAGCAGTTTAGGAGAAGGATCTTAAGATCGGGCTTCAAGAAATCTTAAGAATTCTTAAGTCGTGTAAAGATTGTAGTTTCAGGCCAAACTGCAATATATACTGATCACATGATGAAGGGAGCGGAGATTGTTGAACAATGCAAAGAATATATTAATAGCCGACGATAATGACGAGATTAGAGAGATTGTCCGTGTTTTATTGGAGAGCGAGCAATATAACGTGATAGAAGCGATAGACGGTGATGATGCTGTAAACAAAGTGAATGAACATATAGATTTAATCATCCTTGACATTATGATGCCTGGAAAATCCGGATTTAAGGCATGTGTGGAAATTCGTGAAAAAACGAGTGCTCCTATTTTATTTTTGACTGCCAAAACTCAAGACTCGGATAAATACATGGCATTTTCGGCAGGAAGTGATGATTATCTGTCAAAACCGTTTTCATATACAGAATTGGTCTCAAGAGTAAAAGCCTTGCTTAGAAGGTATTATGTTTATAAAGGAAAAGAGAATGCTGAGCCTCTCGATACGATCCATATCCATGAACTGACCATTAAAACCAATACAAATGAAGTTTATATGGATGAGAAAGAAATTACGCTGACTGAAATCGAGTATAAGATTCTGTTGTTGCTGGCACAGCACAGAAAAAAAATATTTTCAGCCCAAAATTTATATGAAAGTGTCTGGGAAGAACCTTATTTTTATACCTGTAATAATACAGTTATGGTTCATATCAGAAATTTAAGAAGCAAATTAGAGAAAGATCCGCAAAACCCCAAGTACATCAAAACCGTATGGGGAAAGGGGTATCGGATTGAGTAAAAACCTTTTATGGGGCAAACTGAAAATAAAATTAATACTGTGTCTGATCTTTTCATTTGCTCTTTCCGTAGGTTTGTTTTTGTTATTGCAAACAACAGGTGAGGACCTATTAGAAAACCATTTAAATAAAACCTCATTTATCGAAAATCAAGAGAAGCAAGCCATTTCTGAATTTAGAAGCTATGTATCCGCAAACGGTTTAACAATAAATGACCAGGATAAAATAACAGGATGGGTTCGTGAAGCGAAATATGTGAATATTTACATTTATAAAAACAATAAACTGGTGTACGCTACCGATGGCTATACATCCACTACCGAAAATAGAGAATTTCTCTTAAGTGCAATTTTAAAAGATAAACCATTTTATGATATTGAATTTTCCGATACAAGTGCCCAAATCTATATGGAGTGCTTCTTTGAATACAAGTATTTTTACATTGTCACCATTTTGGGTGTTGCAATTTCTTTTTTATTTTTTATCATCATTATGTTATTTTTTATCAACAGAAAAACATCTTATATTGGCATACTTGAGAATGAAATCAAAATATTAGAAGGAGGTAACTTAAACTATCCAATCACATTAAAAGGGAAAGATGAGCTTTCTTCATTGGCTCAAAGCATAAATGAAATGAGAAAATCATTTATTGAAAGATTGGAAAGTGAAGATAAGGCCAGAATTGCAAATAGCGAACTGGTCACAGCCATGTCCCATGATTTAAGAACACCTCTCACCGCATTGATCGGATATCTGGATATTATCGAATATAAGAAATATAAGACGGATGAAGCCTTTGTAAAGTATATCCATAACAGCAGAGAAAAGGCTTACCAAATTAAACATCTTTCTGACAAACTATTTGAGTACTTTACTGTGTTTAATACTGAGGATGACGATCTGGAGCTTGATCTGTTCGACGGAATTCAACTGATAGATCAGCTAATAGATGAGCAGCTAACCATCTTACAAAATAATGGGTTTCATTTTCAATTCAACTCATGTGACACCCCTTTTCAAATTGAAGTACATCTAATTTCTGTACGCAGAGTTTTTGATAATCTTTTTTCTAACATTACCAAGTATGCGGATAAATCCCGGCCAGTTAAAATTAATTGTTATCTTAAACATCAGTTGTTATTTATTGATATCGAAAACCATATAAATACTGAATTAGACAAAGTAAATAGTACGGGGATCGGTATGAAAACATGTGAAAAAATTATTGAAAGACATAAAGGGAAAATTGCAGTTACAAGAACCGAAGAAATTTATTCTGTCCACATTAGTCTTCCTGCCAAAACTTAGTGTGCAACATGCATCAGCCGTGAAGGGGCCGCCTCACGGTGAAGCGGCGCCTAGCTAAAATAGTATTCTATCGGATTACAATCACAGGCGGCTTCAAGAACCCGAAGGGAACGATCGAGTAGTCTTCCCGCCATAACCTTGCTTTACCGCTTTATCGCTTAACCGCAGATCATACCAATCATGCTGTCCATTTTCGTTGAGCCAACCGGCATCCCCCGTGAAACTGCTTGGTCCTACTCTCGTAAGCTCGCCTAGAGCATGGTGATGCGGGCCAAGTAAATTGCGCAGGGTGTTCACCAGTGTCAAACGGATCGTATTGGGACCTTCCTGTAATGCATTTTTCAGGTCCATCTCCCATGGATTCCAAGCGACGGTACCCAGTGGATGACCGTTCAGCTCACCAGTAATTACGGTTGCTTGAACCTCTGGAAAACTCAATATCACTTGACGCGCGTTCTCATGATCGCGATTGATGACGTATGAACCGCATCACGAATGCCTCAGCTTCAAATCCCTGTGTCCTTGACAGTTGGATGATCCACTTGCGCACTTTCCTGAAAATCCCTCCGATAGAACCACCCGATCAAGACAGCAATTGTCGTCATAGCCGCAGCCAGCAGATACACCTGTACCATTCCAAAGTGGTCTGCATACCAGCCTAGGAACAACAAAGATAAGCCAAAGCCAAGGTTCGTAAGCACGTCAATCCCTGCCATCACTTTTGGGAGTTGAGCCGCCGGAGCACTTGTTTGCAGCAAGGTACGGCGAATAATTCCAGCCATTTGCACCGGTAATCCTGAGACAGCAAAAAGAACAAGCGCAGCGACCGGGATCGTATTGAGGGCAAACACTACCGTAATCAGCACATACACGAACAATGCTCCCAGCATGTACAAATAACTGTTCTTTTGCAACCGTTTGACCAAACCAACAACAACCAGCCCGCCCAGAATCATACCGGAGAAAAAAGAGGCATTCATAAACCCCCACCAGCTTGTATCCTTATGCAGCACCTGAGTTACATATGCCAGAATAAATACACCAAGCCAGGAGGTTCCCCCAATGGTGTCTATACTGTCCACGATCATCAGGGAACGAATGCGGCGGTTATGCCAAATAATCCGCCACCCTTCCCCAAGTTCTTTCCAATGAGAGCCCTTTGATTCGGCTGCTGCTGCCGGTTGAGTAGCGGGTATTGGAGATTCGGAGCCTGATTCCTGATAAACCAGCGGATCACGAACGAACGAAGTGACAGTTGCAGCCAACAAATAACAGCAGGATGCGATCAAAAGCGTATTCAGTGAACCTAGCCAGGCTACAACAATCCCGCTGAGCGCCCATCCTGCACATTTAACTACTTGATCACTGACTGCTACCAATCCGTTTGCGCGCATGAGTCCCTTACCGATTGCCAAGCGGGGGACAAGCGCATTTCGTGCCGGGTTGGTCCAGCCGTCCAGAAATGACATGCCAAACACCATCACAAAAATGAACAGAAACGACCCTTGCCCAGGCACGGTCCGCAAGTAAAGAAGCAGCAGTGTAAAAATGAAAAACTGCCCAAGTTGGGAGAACAGCAAAATCCGCGTGAGCCTGAATCGACTGAGAATGATAGGTGCAACCAGACCGCTAACCACTTGGGCAGACAAACGGAACAACGGAATCAAAGTGGTCTGCATTAAAGAATTGCTTGAGCTGAACACCAATACCGTTATACTCAACATGTAGATAATATCTGCAACATTGGAGATCGTTTGAGACCCCCACAGATAATAAAAAGACCGCTTAATCAAAAAAATTCCCCTTTTCTTTTGCATAGCCTTGCCGATTTTTCAATTCCTTTATATGTAAAGTTTAATGTATTCTATTCTATACAAACCCTTAAATTCCCTTCTTTTATTTATAAAGGGAATCTTTTGACCGAACTACCAGAAATAACTGTGTAAGATAGAGCAATTAAGTTGTAAATCGAAAAGAGAATTGACAATCCTTGAATGAAGGAGTAAGATCAAATCAAAAATGTTAGTTATCTATAACTAACTATAAGGATGATTCGTTTGAGCGTTAAAACAGAAAACACTGCTGATAAAATACTCCTGTCTACTCTAGATCTAATGGCCGAGAAAGGATATAAGACCGTAACAATAAAGGAAATCGCCGCGGCTGCTTCCATCAGCGAGATGACCGTGTTTCGGACATTTGGCTCAAAAAAAGCGATATTGGACGCCATTGTCGATCACTATCTCTCCTCTGCGCCGATCGAACAGATCAATCCGAAGAACCTCACCTACGAGTTGGAACAAGATTTGAACATGATCAGCGAGCTGTACCATAATGTGTTGAACAGAAATAAAAAAATTTACTTAATTTCCATTATGGAACGTAAAACGATGCCCGAAATCCATCTGAGGTTGCACAATACTTCGACCAAGTTTCTTGCAATGGTCACCGAATATTTCCGTGTTATGCAGCAAAAAGGCAAAGTGATCAAAGGCAATCCTGAATCCCAAGCTTTGACGCTCATGCGATTTAATTACGGGAAATTTATTTCCGGCTTGCTTATGGAAGATATCGCGCCCCCTTTCCCTGACGATAACCTTCAGGTTTCGATATCCATTATTGCCAAGGGTTTAAAACCCTAATTTTTTTCTTCTAAATGTTAGTTATCGATAACTATCATAATCATTTAAGAGGAAGTGAATCGATGATACGCATATGGACCAAATCTTTTACGGGTTTAACGTTGACGATGTTCTTCTTGTGCTTCGGGTTTTATTTGCTTCTCCCGACACTGCCGCTGTACATCCAACAATTGGGCATCGGTGAATCGCAGCTTGGATTCATCATTGGTGGATTTACTTTGTCCGCAGTCGTTATTCGTCCGGTCATCGGCGGTCTTCTAGACCGATTCGGCAGGCGCTTCTTTATTCTTGCAGGTCTGATTCTCTTCGCAATGACTATGTTTCTGTACAACTGGGCAAGCAGTCTCCTCTTTTTGATTCTTTTGCGAATCTTCCATGGCTGTGGTTGGGCCGTTTCCACCACCTCCATCGGAACTTCCATTACCGATGTAATCCCTGCTCAGCGCCAAAGCGAAGGAATGGGATGGTACGGCATGTCCATGAGCGTATCCATGGCCATTGGCCCCATCATCGGGATGTGGATGGTCCAAAGCTACTCTTTCCACAGTTTATTTTTCCTAGCCGCCGGCTTGTCTGTCGTATCCGTCCTGATCGCCCTGGGAACCAAGGTGCCCGTCTTGCGACCGGACAACAAACGGAGAACGGTATTTTTCGACAGATCCGTTCTGACGATATCCGCAGCGATATTTTTCTTAGCCCTAACGTACGGGGGGATTACCACCTTCCTGCCGCTGTTCTCCAGAACCATCCAAGTTAACGCAGGTGCTTTCTTTCTGGTCTACGCCATTGCTTTAACGCTATCCCGTCCTGTCGCCGGGAAACTTGCAGATCGTTATAACAAAGCTTCCATCATTATTCTGTCTTTAATAATTACGATCATCGCGCTGCTTGTCTTGAGTTTCTCCAATGGATTGCCAGGAGTCATGGCATCTGCCGTTCTGTACGGAATCGGTTTCGGATCGGCGCAGCCCACGCTTCAAGCGGCAACGCTAAGCCTCGTTTCTTCTGACAAAAAAGGCGTGGCCACGGCTTCCTTCTTCACGGCCATGGATTTGGGGATCGGGCTCGGCTCCATCATACTTGGTTTGATTTCCCAATTCCTGGGCTACTCCTTCCTGTTTGTTTCATGTGCCATTTCCGGGTCGATTGCATTACTGATCTTCACTGTTTTTGTCAGGAAGACCTTACTACGCGGAAAGGAGGATAAAACAGGAATAGCCGTTTGATATCTTAGAGGGGAGGAACCCACAATGACAACCGCTCAACTGAACATCGGTATTATTTTGGGCAGCACGCGCCCAGCAAGAGTAAGCCCGCAGGTGGGAAAATGGATCAAGGAACTTGCAGACAAGCGCGGCGACGCCACCTACGAAATCGTGGATCTCGCTGACTACAATCTGCCGTTTCTCGGAGACCCTTCCGGCGAGCAGCAGGTTGCGGCATGGGCCAAGAAAATAGCCAGTCTGGATGGCTTCGTATTTGTTACTGCGGAATATAACCACAGCATTACCGGAGTATTGAAAAATGCACTGGATTCCGCACGTGCGGAATGGTACAACAAAGCTGCCGGTATCGTCAGCTACGGCTCTTCGGGAGGGACGCGCGCCGCCGAGCATTTGCGCGGAATTCTGGGGGAGCTGCAAGCCGAATTGCACATTGCACATGTGAACGATATGTTGAATCAGGTCATTCGTTGGTCTACCGCACTTCATTCCGTTCGCAGCTGATAAGAATTCAAATTCGTGACGAACAAGCTCATCCTTCAAGGGAAGAGCTTGTTCGCATTTTCTCCCGCGGTTGTTACTTACGTTTTCCCCAATTCCAGCTGCACCATCCCCCCTATCTTGGCCGATTCACTCGGGTTAAGGCTCGATCCCCCACACCAGAGCTCCGTCTTGGTACAGCGTCACTTTTTCCCAGTCGGCGAAGGAGGTTTTGGTCGCGTCGTACGAGTAATCGTCGGTCTCGTCAAAATTGCTCCAATCCGACTTGGCCATTCGCGTTTGGATTTCGCCGGTTTGACCGCCCGGAGCGAGCGTCCCCGCACCGCTGGTGAAACCGACCTCCATATAACTGTCCGTGAACGTGACCGTCACGTTAGAAGAGCCGATTTGCGCCCAGTCGACCCAAGATTGCATCGCTTCACTGCCGTCTTTGGTGAAATAGTAGCGCAGCTTCAAACCGCTTAGCTGGACGGCGTCCTGGCCGTTGTTCTTAATATTGAAGTGCGGCCGGATTTGGTTGTCGGTTGCGCTGGAATCGCCGTTGCGGTACTGCACCGCCAGATCGCCCTTAGGCGCTTCCTGCGGAGCCGCGCTGACGACGCCAGAGTCCGCGCTTTCGCCCGACGAATTGACGGCGCTGACGACATAGTAATACGTCGTGCCGTTCTCTACGGCGTTATCCGTATAAGCCGTTTCCGCGACGGATTCCGCGATCGTCTCAAACGGGCCGGACGCGCTCAGCGCGCGCTTGACGTTGTAGCTGTCCGCGCCGGACTCCGCGTTCCAGGTCAGTTTCACCTGCGCGTCCCCGGCCTCCGCCGCGAGGCCCACAGGCGCCGCCGGAGCCGGCAGGACGGCGGGAGTCGCGCTGGCGACGGCCGAATCCGGGCCTGTCCCAACAGCGTTGACGGCACTGATCACGTAAAAATAGGCCGTACCGTTCATGACGTTCGTATCCGTATAGGTGGTCGCAATCCCCGTCTCGGCAATAGCCACAAACGGGCCGGACGCACTTGCCGCGCGTTTGACGATATAGTTCTCCGCACCGCGGACCGCGTTCCAGTCCAGCTTCACTTGCTGGTCGCCCGCCGTTGCGGTCACCCGCGCCGGAGCAGCCGGAGGCGTGTTCCCACCGCCGTTATCGGTTAGCGGAATGGCCGGATAGGCGTTCTTCACGAGCTCGACAAACTGATCGTGGAACCAGTGACCTGAAATTGGGGCGTTCGGTAAAGCCCCGGTCAGCGTGCCATTGGACGTTGTGTAGGTCGGATCGCACATCCGGTCGAAGCCTTTGCCTTCGTTATTCGGAATTTGCGTGCTTGATCCGTCCGATTCTCCAGGCGGCTTCACCCAGACGAAAGCATCGACATGCGTATAACCCTGCGGATCCGCCTCAGGTCGCACACCCATCCCCGCGCCCGCAGCGTTGCACCAGTTGCCCCGATGCAGACGCTTGTCGATACGGCCGGAATTCACATAGGTATTGATATCCGAGCCGGACGCGCCGGTCGGCCGGTCGGGCCCGCCCCATCCGTTGCGCGAAGTGTCAATCAGGAAGCCGATGTCGGATGGCCAACCTTTGGCCACAAAGCCGGAGTAGAGCGCCGCCGTAAAGTCGGCCTCATCGAAATACGGGTTCCATTCATAGAACTTTGCCGAACGGATCGGCTGGCCGTTGATCGTCAGATTCGAATCCGGCAAATTTGGTTCAACGAGCGGCGTCGTATTGGCCGTATTGGTAATGAAGCCGTCAACGCTGTCCAACCCCGCCTCCGTTCCTTGAACTACGGATGTATACAGATCGACCGACGGCTGCAGGTTGGAATCCCATCCTAGCCAACCGGAGTGGCCGATGTCCAAATATTTGTAGACGTTCGGGATATCAGCCAGTTGATCCAGCGTATAGCGGACTGCATCCCGGTAGATATTAGTCGAATTCGCCGCCGCACAGGCCGGGGTGTTCAGGTTCGTCACCAGGTTCGGCAGCGAGTCCGGTTCGATCACCGCAATAATGCGGATATCTTCGTATTTCGGGTCGGCGAAAAGATTGGCGATCACATCGATATATTCCGTTTTGTATCTTTGCAGCGCTGCCTGCGTGAGCGGCAGTTCGCCGTTCGAAGCCAAGGCATGACAGTCGCGACCAGGCAAATTGTAGATAACGAAGCTGGCCGTGATCGGCGTGTCGCCCTGCTGTTGCGCCAGCGCATTGTCCAAATGCTCTTCCAGACTAAGGCGCCCGCCGGCGGCTTCGCCGCCATGAATCGCCGCAATCCGGTCCAGCCAAACCGCCGTCGGATACGACTTGACCGTCTCCATCTTGGCCGCCAGCTCATCGTCTCCTACGCTTGCAATCGACATATCGACGGATTTTGCGTAATCCGGATTCAGATACGCCGTAGCGCCGATAAACGGATTGTCCACGTGAGCGGGGGCCGCCTCCCCTGTCCCGGCCGGCAAAGACAACGGAATGGCTAATGTCGCGATCAGACAGGCCGCGAGGAAGGGTCTCATTTTAGAAAAAAACTTCCTTTTCATCTCGTTTCACTGCTCCCTTCATTGTTTTTTTCAAATTCCATCATGACTCCAAGCCCCTCTTACGGGTGATTGCGCCCGATCTCCGGAGATATCTACCGATAGCATCACTCTCCTTATCGATTGATAGAACTGTGAGTGGAAAAATAAGTACGTGCGATGTAAAATATACTAAGTATGCGCTTTCATTTCCAGTATCATCATAAGACAATAGGGATATTTTGTCAATCGAAATACGCCTTCTATCCCAATGTAATCCATAGAGTTCCAGAAAACAGCCCGGGATAGAAGTCACAGCCCCCCTGTTCAACGTTATGCTTCCACTCGCCAACTCAACGTTCTTGTACTCGCATAGCGTCCTCAGAATTTCTCCGACTTCCTTCCGGGTCTCTTTCTTCAGCTCAGGTGATGAGCAGTACTTACAGATTCCGAGTATGCAAAAAGCTCCTGAATCTCTGCTAGAGAAAATTCAGGAGCTCAATCATTGTTAAGATGATGCGGTCGAGAGGACTCGAACCTCCACGGGGGGTTAGCCCACACGGACCTGAACCGTGCGCGTCTGCCAATTCCGCCACGACCGCAAATGTACTTGTCAGCTTGAAATATTTTTCGCAGCGACAAGATAGATTGTATCATATACACCAATATACAGTCAACATAATAATATTTACTTTATGATAGTGCCATCGGATTTCACAATTTGACTCGTTTACTAAAGCCCAATCGTTCTGCTCATCCTCCTTTCCCGCTTATACTTTGCTTGCGCAAGACAGCAACAGCCAGCAATAACAATGGTATGAACAGATTCGTAGATAAAATGTGAAACGGGACTGCCACTCTTACCATAAACGCGAAGACCGGGAAATTGGGGATATCCCATATGCCTATGATCAGACCGAGCAGGCCAAGCGGAAATACAATCGGACGGTAGTCCGAAAGCTGAAAGCATTGAGCAAAAGAGAGCGTGGCAGCGTAAAGAAATACGCTGACCTGCAGGAAAGCTCCCACGACCCACATCGCCAGCAGCAATGATTCCAAATTTTCAAGGAAAGTGCCGATGCTGATATAACGAAATGCGATAAGAAGCGGGTACACTTTATCCCCCAGGGCCGGCCCCATTAATAATAGTGATATCAGATTGGAAAAAGTCAGAAACAAAACGATAATGCCGAGCGAAATGTACCCCCATTTCTTCCCCTTCTTCGGATCTGTCACGCTGGGCAGGAGAAAGGTCATCAGGAATAATTCGTTGCACCAGCCCATCATCGAGAAAGACCCTTTGATGACCGGGGTTATCCCACGGCTAAGGACAGGAAATATGGCTTTAACATCCAGATCGGGAATCAGAAGCAGCATAAAAAAGACAGGGAAAATAAATATAGGCAAAAAAATGACGGTGCTCCTAGCTAGTAACTCCACCCCACCGCGCACGGCGATAGCGCATAGCAACATCATGGATGCCATAATGACCAACATGGGCGTTTTATATAGAAAATTACCCGTGACAAATTCCGCATATTGCCGGGTAACTCCCCCTGTAGCATGCAGATTGGTGGTAATAAAGACGAGAGCGATCATTTTTGCAGGAATTTTGCCAACAATCTGCTCACTGTACTGGACGACCGTCTGCCCCGGATAAAGCTCATGCAAGCGGGTCACGGCAAATACGGTAATCAGGCCTACAAGAACGGCCAAAACTCCCGTAAGCCAAAGATCGTTTTGGGCGAATTGGGCCGTTACGGTCGGCAGTACAAGAAAACCGGAAGCCAGCACGGCCGGATACATCATGAGCCCCATTTGAAAAGCTGAAATTTTCCCTTTTTCCAGCATGATCCTTCACCTCACCTTGGAGAGTTCTATCTCCTTGTACAAAAATCGTTACGGTTCCACCAGTCCCCGGAAAGGCTTGAAGATGAATAGAAGCACCGTAGTTGGCCCTGGCGTACTGGGCAGATCCTGTATGGACAGGATCCAGACCAGGAGCAGCAGCGAGATGAATACGGCTTTGTCTCTTACCGGTTTTTTTTTCAGCTTTGGCCACTCGAAACGTGTGATCAGCAATGCGGAGATCGTAATCCCCCAGAAAAGGAACCAATTCATTTCTTTCTTACCTCTTCCTCAGGCAGCCCTTCCGGAGAGCCGATTAGTCCCGGTCTAATAATCTTTGCGTCAATTTTTGTGATAACTTGAACTTTAGGGAATTGTTCATCCCAGTGATGTTTCACTTTTTCCCATTGCTCGGGATACTTTCGATGAAATGCCTTCGCGAAATCAATAATGTCTGCCTTATGACGCCCCTGAATCTCATGCAGCGCCAAGTTGATTCGTCCCCTTACATCATCCTCAAATCCTTTTCTCATGAGAGCCAGCAATTTCGGATTCACGGGATCCATCACAGTGTCGTTCTGGATGATGTCACCTTCCGTCTTAACCCGGACCGTCATCTTCCACGTGTCGCCTTTAATCTCCGGAATCAGCTTTATGTTTGCCTTCAACGGTTTTAACGACACCCTGCCTTCTGCTCCCTCCGATTCGAACACCACCGTATATTCTCCAATTTCATTTCTGAGCCACATGACGCCCCTTGTGATCTTTTCCGATATTTCCCCAATCATTTTGTCATTTTTGAACACAGCGCTTCCCTCTAGGTAAGGAATCGTTTGAAACGGCTCGGCTGATTTACTTTTCGGAAGGATACGGATCATCGGCAGAACAGCCGCTCGGGAATCTCCTTTTAACATAAGGCTCAACTGAAGCGTTGTTACCCTCATCCCAACCCGCAAATCCGTCAGCTTATGCAACACCTGAGCCGAAGAATTTTCGATTAACGGAAATAGCTCAAGCGACTTCCCCGCATCTCCTTTGCTTACAAATACATAGGATCTTTCTCTTGTCTGGGGAAAACGGATTAAGAAATCAAGATGTTTCTGAATCCCCTTCCTGGCAACGGCTTCGCTGAAGACAAAGATTCTGCATTGCCCCCAAAACATTCTCCTGGGGATTTTCCGTTGCAGCTTGGATAGGGCATCAGAGATGTTAATGCCGGTTTCCGAGCGGGTGGCCGTCCGTTTCGCCGCTCCGCCTCCTGAAGGGCCGCCTCCCGCCGTTCCTGTGCCTCCACCCTGATTCTGTGGAATGATGACTTGCACGGTCGCTCGAACCCGATGATTCTCCGCCTTGTCGATAGCGAGCGCGGAAACCAGAGTCAAATCATTAAGCTCCGTGCGGTCCCAGCATCCTCCCAGCACAAGCAACAGCGGGATGGAGATAGTCGTCATCATCAATATTCTTATCCATGTCTTCATCCCTCCGACTCTCCTTTGCCAGGTGCTTGTTTCAACTACTCGCTCTTTCCGCGGGTTGGATCAGGATTTTGACCAGAGGGTTGCCGGTATTTGTCATACGTTCCCGTAAAGCGCGGGCGTGTGTTCATCTTCCACCAAGGGCTCCTAACCAGGACATCTTTCCATTCATTCATCTTGGGAGTGCCTGCTTCGGACATATAAGGAACGCCGAATGAGCGCAAGCTGCACATATGCAGAACAATAGCGATGACCCCCATCACGATGCCGACAAGCCCCAGGCTTCCGGCAAGAAAAATTAATGGAAAACGCAGCATCCGTACAGCAATCCCGGCGATGTAACGCGGTATCATGAACGAAGAAATCCCCGTAATGGCAACCACAATAACCATGGGCGCAGACACAAGCCCGGCCTGAACCGCCGCTTGCCCGATAACAAGCGCTCCCACAATGCTGACGGCGGCGCCAACCTGCTTGGGCAACCGCACGCCTGCTTCACGCAACGCTTCAAAGGTGACCTCCATCATCAATGCTTCGATTAACGCCGGAAAAGGCACCGCCTCCCGGGAACTCGCCATACTAATAAGCAAGGAGCCGGGCACCATCTCTTGATGAAAGGTAAGCACCGCAACATATAACGATGGGAACAAGAGAGACAGCAATATAAAGATATAGCGCAGCCAACGAATGACTGTGGAAATCAGGAACCGCTGATAATAATCTTCCTGTGACTGAATTAACGTAAAGAAAGTGACTGGGGCGATCAGGGCAAACGGCGTTCCCTCCGTAAAAATCGCCACCCTGCCTTCCAGCAGATTGGCGGCGACTACGTCGGGACGCTCCGTATTGAGCAATTGCGGAAAAGGAGTGTAAGGCTGATCCTCAATCATTTCCTCGATATAACCACTCTCCAGAATTCCGTCGATCCGAATGCGCAAAAGCCGGTTTCGTACCTCCTCCACCAGCGTCTTGTCCACAAGTCCTTCAATATAAGCCAGAATAATCTTCGTCCGGGTATATTCACCGATTTTTACGGATTCCATTTTAAGCAGCGGGGTCTTAATAATGCGCCGTATTTGCGAAGTATTGACACGCAAGGTTTCGGTAAATCCTTCACGCGGGCCCCTGATCCCCACTTCTGCCGTAGGTTCTTCGATGGGGCGTTCCTTCCATTTGGTCAAGCCAAAACCAAAACCCACGGCCTGGCTGTCAACCACCAGAATGGTATATCCGTTCGAAAGATATTCAATACACTCAGCATAGGTCGTGAATTCCTTCGCTTTCGTTACCGATATTTTTCGTTCGATAAGCTGCCGTATATCATCGATTTCTCCGGCTTCCTCCTGAATGAGAGGAGAAATGACATATTGCTCAATCCCCTCGGAATCCGCCAATCCTTCAATGTACATCAAAAAGGCTTTTGTCCTTCCTCCGATCGGAAATGACCGGTAAACGACATCCGCACAATTATCGTAAAGCAAACGAAGGCGGGTCTCGTTTTGCAGCAAATCCGGATAAAGCGGCAGCGGCTCTGAATTTAGCATGTTTTGCCTTCCGTCATCATTTTTGTTTTGGTTTGTTTCCGTCTCCTTTATATAAACCCCAAAACAATTCCAATTTATTCAAGTAACTGGAATATCATTTCCTGGCCAGGTGATGCAGCGTTGCAAATCCTGAATATGCAACAAAGCTCCTAAATCGCTATTCGTGCAATTTAGGAGCTTAGATATTTATGGCTTCAGCCGTTTGATTTCGTTATACGCCATAAGCAGCGGTGCAACGCCGTGTCCGTTGTTCTCGACGATCTTCTCGCCGAAAACGTAATACTCGTAAGTGCCATCGCGCAGCTCTCCCGTTTCCGGCTTCTTTCCGAGGCCGGCGCTGCGGCAGATGCCCCCTAGCAGCGCCTCTCCGCCCTCTTCATGCAGATAGCGGCTGATCGTTCCGTCGAACGCTTTTTGGCCATAGACGGCGTACGCTTGCGGCAGATAACCTAGCCGGGTTCCTTTCAGGATGGCATACGCAAGCATCAGCGTTCCGCTCGTTTCCAAATAATTTCCTTCCCGCGCTCCCTGATCCACCACCTGATACCACATGCCATCGCTGTGCTGATGCGGCAGCATGCCGTCCACAAGCTCCTGCAGGTACTGCTGCAAGAAGCAGCTATCGGCCGGCTCACCTTGCAAAATCTCCAGCATATCAACCAGCGCCATGGCGTACCAGCCAGCTCCCCGCCCCCATACATGCGGCGAATGACCTGTCGCCGGGTCGGACCAGAACATGTGACGGCTCTCGTCATACGCGTGCCGGTACAACTGCTTTGATTCGTCAAAGAGAAAACGGCGCGCATTACGGAACTGGGCGAGCGGATCGCTGTAGTCTTTCCCCTCCACAAATCGCTTGATATATTGAGCATAGAACGGCTGCCCCATGTACAGACCGTCAAGCCATACCTGATACGGGTAGTTCTGCTTATGCCAGAAGGAGCCTGCGCCCGTTCGCGGATAATCTGCCAGCTGCTTGTAAAGCAGGTCCAGGACCCGTTTGTATTTCGGATCTCGCTCTTTGTCGTATAAGGCGAACAGGACGGTCGCCATCCGAATCTGATCGATATTGTAATTTGCCGGGTCGATGGCGGAAATCTGTCCTTCCGCGTCGTACAGGTCGTCGACGAAAGCTTTGACGAAAGCGTATTCCGCCTCGTCGCCTGTCAGCATATAGCTGTCCAAATACGCCTTCAGAATGCATCCTTCGATATAATGCCATCTCAGCGAGTACCATTTGGGCTCCGCCATGTATTGAGCTTTGAGCCGTTCAACGACCGCATAAGACAAGATAACAAACACCTCCACAATGAGTCATGATCATTTCTATAGTTATGATGGGTTCCATAATCACAAAGATTTGGAATGTTCTTCACGATACTGCCCCGGGGTCATGCCTGTCATTTTACGAAACGTGCGGATAAAACCCGTAGCATTCGTGTAGCTCAGCCGTTCGGCGATTTCGTTGATCTTCAACGAGCTGTCCTTCAACCACAGCTTCGCCATGTTGATCCGGTATTCCATCAAATATTCGCTGAACGTCACGCCCATTTCCTTTTTGAACACCCGGCTTAGGTAGACCGGATGGAAATTCAGCTTTTCCGAGCACGCTTCCAGCGTGATGTCCTGATCGTACGCATCATGGATCATCTGCACCATTTGGCGGGCGATGCTCATATATTGCGAGTCGATCTGCTCCTTCAAGAAGGACAAAGTCGGAGGAAACAGCTTTGTCTTGAACCAGGACACGATGTCCGCCGCCGTGTTCAGCTTCAGGAATTGCTGAACCGCCGAGTTGGTGCCGAGCAGGCTGTCCAGAGCCCCTCCGTGCTGCTGAACAAGCCGATATATCCGCGTGATCAGCTCCAGCACCAAAATCTGAAAATCGTTGAAGGGAACGTTCTGTTCCATGATCGATTTCACGTACCTGTCGAAATGCTCGAGGGCCGAAGCCTCATCACCCGCCTGCAGCGCATGGATCAAACCGTTCTCCAGATAAGTCCAGGAAGCGTCCGGCTGAACACTGGCCGCGGAAGACGATTCGATATCGTCATAGCTCACAATCACATGATAGCCGAGGCTGATTCTCCGCTTCAACGCCTCCAGCGCTTCCGAATAAGCGTTCATGGCCCCTGCATACCGATGAAACGCCCGGCTGATGCCGATGCTGACCTGCAGCTGAAGCAGCTCTCGCACCTTGCTTTGAATTTGCCCGCCCAGCTGATGAAACAGCGCTTTCAGCTCATCAGGACGGTCCAAATCGCTTGTAATGAGCGACACCTGGGACTGGTCCAACAGCAGCGAGCCGATCAGGTTGTGAGGCGGAATCAGTTCCCCGACGATATTGTGTATCGCAAAGAGCAGCAGCTCCTTATCCTTCTCCGTATATCTCGTCTCCTGCAGCGTATCGATCTGAATGACGAGCACGCCGAGCGAGTCGCTATTATCCGTAATCCCGTACACGCCGCTTTTGTAGACAAACTCGCTCTCGGTCACCTGCCCCATGAACAGCTTATGCAGGAAAAACTCCTTGATCTGTCCGCGCTGCCCTTGCAGCTGCTGCTGAAGCTGCTTGCGCGAGCTGAACAGGATGTGCAGGCGCTCCTCAACATAGGCGAACTCGTCCTTCTTGCCGGCATCGTCCGCTTCTCCGCCAAACTGCTGCATGATCGCGAACATCCGCCGGATCGGCTCGTACATCCGCCGGCTTCCGAAATAAGCGAATACCGCAATCACGGAAAAAATAAGTACACAGGCGTTGACCGTAACGAGGGCGATTTTTCGTGATTCCTTGGTAATCTCCTGGATGGATACGACTGATACGTATGTCCAGTTATGATGGTCGGAGCCGAGAACATTGACGGCCAGGTCCTGCTCCTCAAAATACCCCGTCTCTGTTTTTGAATCCGCTTTCAATTTTGTTAAAACCGCCCCGTTGATTTTGGGCGAGCCCGGGCTGGACAAAAACGGCTCACGTTCGCTGTTCAGCACATAGATATTTCTCCATTCCGTATTTTGCCGCAAATCCTGTTCCAGTTCATTGTAAGACAAGTCGACAATCAGCATCGCTTTTGGCTGAGAAGAGGAGGCGATCATGGGGAGCTTGACGATCAGGCGGATCTTATAAGGATCGTCCACTTCGTCATCCGGTTGCTTCTCCCGGTTCGCAGCCTCCGCGCGCCAATACATCTTCTTCGCTTGCAGAGCGTACTCGCTCATCCGGTCGTGATCGGGGAATTTCCCGGAAGGAGTAAAGCCAAGCTCGCTGATCATCCAGTCGTGCTCAAGATTGATCAGAAAGGTGTCGGTCACGCCCGCAATGGAATGCAGATTGTATAAGCCTTTGGACAAAGACGTTATGCTCTGAAAATCGTCAGCCGTCAAGGCGCGGTCGTACAAGGTGGACGCCAGGGGAGAGTTGATGTACTGCACCGCGCCCATTTCCACATTTTTAAATATTTGCTCGATTCGCGTTTTGTTTTGCAGCAAAATCTGCTCATTGCTTTCGTTGACTTTTTTCTCAATATCCTGTTTGGCAATGAAGTACGAGATCGTCCCGGTGGAAACGACCGGAACGGCAACCAGCAGCAGGGTAAAGACGAACAAACGGACTAAATATCTGGGCATCGGGTATCCTCCCCCTTTGACTACAGTATCGGGCGTGCAAGGTTATACCGACACCCATTATACCAGTAATCCGTTTCCAACAGTGGATTTCCGGCTCGCCGTTTATTTATTCTGCTCGTTGTACGCTGCCGTGAACTCTTCCATGACTTTGTCGCCGCCGGCCTTTCGCCAATTGGCCACTTCCGCTTCCCAGCCTGCTTCGTCCAGTTTGCCCATGATGAATTTGGTTTGGGCATCGCGGATCATCGTATCCAGCTCGCTGCCTCTTTCCGTATAGGACGGCGACAGCAGGGTCAGCGCTACATTCGGAACGGCATTCTCAAGGTTCGCAGCAACGATTTCCCAGCCTTTAGCCTGCAGTTCGTTCATCTTGAGCGGAAGCCCTTGTCCCCCCACCTCGAACGACGGCAGGCTGTCGCGGTACGGCTTCACCTCGAGATTGAACAGTGTCAAATCGGTAATTTCCGCTTTTCCGTCCTCTGTTTTTTTGAAGTGCTTGCCTTCGATCCCACGGCTCAGCAGTGTGGACATTTCAGGCTCCAGCAGCTTGTCGAAGAAGGCGAGCAGCCTTTTCAATTCCGCTTCGGATTTCACGGACGATTTCGGGAATACGAAGAAACCGTTATTGCCCGGCTCCGCCGGCAATCGATGACCCGACGGCCCTTCGAACTGCACAACATCGACAACCGCATCAGGCACCGCCTTGGATATATTGTTGTACGAGGTAGCCGCTGCAGACGCCACCGTATTCCGAATGGCGGCTTGACCCGCATTCCATTTGTTGTCGGCATCGGCTGTCTGCACGACAGAGAAATCCTGATTGATCAATTTTTCCTCATATAATCTGCGGAACAGCTTCATGACGTCCATATAAGGCTCGGTCATGAATTCCGGAATGACTTTGCCGTCCACAACTCCCCACTTGTTCGGGGCCCCTTGCGATACGGCAAGCCGTGTCAGAAATGCGCTGCTGGCAGCTGGATCGTTGTACGATTTGTCAAGGAACAGCAGATACGAATCCCTCTGTCCGTTCTTATCCGGGTCCTTCTCGGCGACGGTCTTCGCCGCCTGGTACCAGTCGTCCAGCGTGACCGGAATTTTCAATCCCAGCTCGTCGAACCAGTCCTTGCGGTAAACGATGCCTGCACGGCCGATATCACGGTACAGCGGCAGTCCGTACAGCTTGCCATCCACTTTGATATTGTCGTAATGCATGGGGTTGATTTCCGCTAAGTTTTTGTAGTCCTGCAGATACGGACCGATCTCCCAAAACAGACCGGACTGAATCGCGTTCAGCGTTGAAGCGTTATACGTTATCTTGAAGGCTTTCGGCATTTCATCGGAGGCGATCATGATGTTTTTCTTGTCTTCAAACGCGGCGGCCGGAATCCATTGAAAATCGATTTCCGTATCCGTGTATTTTTCGATAGCCTGCTCGACCTCCGTGTCTTTGCCCGGAGCTTCCCCGACCTGCGGTGTGGCGATGGTCACTGCCAGAGGCCCGTTCTCCGCCTGCGCACCGTCCTGTCCTTCTTGACCGTTTTTCCCTCCACAAGCGGCGAGAATACTAGCTGCGGCGACCATGACGCAGAGTGCGGATATGGCATGCTTTTTTTTCATTTGCGAAACCTCCTGTATGATGGATGTTGGATGAAGACGCCTAACCTTTAACCGAGCCCAGCATGACGCCTTTTGCAAAATATTTTTGCAGGAAAGGATATACGATGATGATCGGAATCGTCGCAATCACGATCGACGCCATGCGAATCGTCTGCGGCAAATACTCCATCGGCTCCGCCTGTGCGGTGGAATCGCCGATCATATCCTGGGACAGCAGCACAATTTGTCTTAACACGATCTGCACCGGCCATTTCTCGGAATCATTGATATACATCACCGCATTGAAATACGAATTCCAATGAGCGACCGCGTAAAAGAGACCAAACGTCGCCATCGCAGGCATCGACAAGGGCAGCACGATCCGGAACAGAATGCCCAGGTCATGACAGCCATCGATTTTCGCCGCTTCCTCCAGCCCTTCCGGAATCTGTTGGAAAAAGTTTTTGAGCACAATCAGGTTAAAAGCGCTGATTGCGCCGGGGATGATCAGGGACCAGTAGGTGTCGATCATGCCGAACGCTTTGACAACGAAATAGGTCGGGATAATCCCGCCGCTGAACAGCATCGTAAACAGCACCATGAACAGCACAACGCCCCTTCCCCGCAATGTCGGTCTGGCCAGGGGATAAGCCATAAATGAGGTGAGCAGCAGATTGATCAGTGTGCCGAGCACGGTCACATAGATCGATACCAGGATGCTGCGGACCAGCGTTTCGGTGGAAAAGATGTACTCGTACGCGCCGAGAGTAAACTTCGTTGGAAACAGCATAAGTCCTCCCTTCGCCACTTCCTCGGGGGTCGCGAACGATACAGCCACGATGTAAAGAAAAGGAATGATGGTAATGATAGCACTGAGAGTCAGCAGCGAATAGTTGATGACTGTGAAAAAACGGCTGCCGATCGATTTGTCCGCCAAAGGCATTGCTTGATCGCCTCCTTCCGCTTAGTAAACGCCTTCTTCGCCCATTTTTTTGGCCAGCCGGTTCGCCCCGATGACGAGCACCAGACCAACCAGCGATTTGAACATGCCGACGGCCGCGCTGTAGCTGTATTGCGCCTGCGTTAAGCCCTTCATGTACACGTAGGTATCGAACACCTCGCCGACTTCCCGGTTCATGGAATTCAGCATCAGGAAAATATGCTCGAAGCCCGTATCCAGGAAGCTGCCCAGCCTTAAAATAAACAGGATTACTATCGTGCTGCGGATGGCCGGCAGCGTAATATGCCACAGCTGGCGCCAGCGTCCGGCTCCGTCGATGCGGGCAGCTTCATAGAGCTGAAGATCAACACCGGACAAGGCTGCCAGGAAAATGATTGTCCCCCAGCCCGCTTCCTTCCAGATTGACTGGCTGACGATCATCGTCCTGAACCATTCCTCGCTTAACAGGAACGGGATTTTCTCCATGCCCAATCTGGCGATGAATTCATTAACAACTCCCCCTTCGGTCGTAAACAGCACGTAAAAGATGCCGACAGCGACAACCCATGATACGAAGTGCGGCAAATATACGACCGTTTGTACGAACCGCTGGAACATCTTCACGCGCACTTCATTAAGCATTAGCGCCAGAATGATGGGCAGCGGGAAAAAGAAAACAAGGTTATACACGGCAAGCAGGAACGTATTGCGGAACAGCATCCAAAATTGCGGCTCCGTAAAAAAACGTTCAAAATGCTTCAGACCAACCCAAGGGCTTTCCCAAAAACCCAAATGCGGTTTATAGTCCTGAAAGGCCATGACCAGACCGGCCATCGGAAAGTATTTGAATATAACGAAATACAAGACGCCCGGAAGAAGCAGAACGTACATCCAACGGTCTCTTACGATGTCTTTGACAAACTGCGATCGGATCCGTTTCTTCTTCATTTCTAGCGACGCCTGGGCAGTGTATTGCTGGTCCATCTCCTGATCCTCCCAACCTGATGATATCATTTTTGAAGCGCTTACATTTCACATCTTAGGTTCATGCGGGATTACAGGCAATCATACGCTGCCAACCATTTTGAATTTTAAGCTCTTCTGCACGCTTTTAGCGCATATTTTGCGTGAATCATCTTCTCTTTCAGCTGAATCGTACTGATTTAACCTACTTGCAAGTCGAGTTCTTTATGGTACGCCCCTTATAGGTTCGTTCGTGTCTTGGTGTCCCTGCGTACTGCCTTTGCACGATTATCCCTTTCGTTCAGGAGGCAGGGTTGAGGGCTGGGAGCCGGTAAGGGTGAAGAAATAAAAAGAGAGAAGAAAAAGAGATGGTTCAAATGAGATGTTCGGCTTGAAACGAAAACGCCTGCTTCTCCACAAAATATTTCCTTCTCCCGAGCTTGTCTATTTTCTTCGCTACCAGCCTGATCAAACGGGATAATCATGTAAGGCGTCCGGCAACGAGTATTGATCTTCGAAATGAAATAGATTCGATTTTGCAGTTACTTTTCGTCAATCCAGCCTGAACTGCCATTTTGACAGTATAATACTGTACATCTGCATCTATTTCACTCCAAACCGTTTACTTGGACCGAGTAGCTGCACATTTACAATTGTTTCTGCCGTTAAGATACGTGCGGATTACAATGTCTTGATTGTGATTGCCGAATCCGGAACCATAGAGTGTCAATCCCCCTACATTAACTGCCTGCTCATCAACCGCGAATCGAAGCGTCCAGAACGGTTCTCGCAGCTTTATATCCGCGAGAGTCACCTCCGACATCCGCTCACCATCTATAAATGTACCCGATGCGTCGATGCGGATCGTCTTTAATAACCCGTATTGATTCACATTTCGATGCCACCATTCGGGTGTAAATCTCCCCCGCGCAGCTCTTCCGAAGTCAGCCGGGCTTGTCCATGTGCCAAGAGAGATGCCGTTGAATGTGAACTCAATATCCGAAGGCCAATAATCTCTTAAGCCAGGAGCTTCCGAAGCAATCTCCATTGAGATTTCGAGAGCGTTCGCGGTTTGATCGGCAAACAAATAGTTAGGCATTTTATATTCAACATAACCCCACCCAAACCATAGAATGGCGGCGTGAACCCGCTCGGGATCGAGAAAGTAGCGCGGGTCGTCCCAAACTCCGATTTCTTTCTCGCGCGTACCGAGTCCGCAAGTAGGATGGACTTCAAAAGCAGTGTAGTGACCGACCGAAATACTCTGCTCGCTGATCTTCGCGGTGTGGCTGGCAGACGGCAACTCAATCTCGACGTTTTTTTGCTTGAGGAAACACATTTTGTGCGTTCCCCCGCCCAGCCGTACCCTGTGGCTTCCGATGAGCCCGGCTTGTTCGAGTTTGCGGATGTGCATGGTGACGATAGAGGGGCTTAGCTCCAACCGATCCGCAATATCCTTCACATTCATCTCGTTATCGGCAATAAGACTCATAATTTTCCATCTAACCTCGCTCGCCAACGCTTCGTATAACGGCATAAATTTGGGTTCTCCATTCGCTTTGATGATCATCATCATCTCCTGACCGCATCTATTGAAATCACATATATATTAATTTAAAAGATTTAACATGAACCATCAAGTCTAATCCATTGCAAGACCTTAGACAATAGTGTTTAATTTCCTTAGCTGCTGATCACATTGGATTTATATTATTGTGAATTTACAAAAGAGGTGGAACTATGAAATACAATAACCCGGTCATCAAAGGATTTTATCCTGATCCCAGTGTATGCAAAGTAAAAGATACCTATTATCTGGTTTGCAGTTCCTTTCAGTACTTCCCCGGCGTTCCGATTTTTGAGAGCAAAGACCTGATTAACTGGAAGCAGATCGGCCATTGTCTAACCAGAGAGAGCCAGATTCAGCTCGGCAAGGTAGGCAGTTCCGGCGGAGTTTTCGCTCCCACGATCCGGCACAACGACGGCAGATTCTACATGACCACGACCAACGACACCACTCGTCAAAATTTCTATGTATGGACTGACGATATTTATGGTGAATGGTCTGAACCGATCTATGTGGATCAGGGAGGAATCGATCCTGATTTGTATTTTGAAGACGGAAAGACCTTCTTTATGAGCAACGGGAAAGACGATTACGGGATTGGCGGGATTGCTCAGTGTGAAATTGACATTGAAACAGGTGGCAAGCTATCGCCAAGCCGTTCGATTTGGCGCGGAACAGGCGGACGATATTTGGAAAGCCCGCATATGTATAAAATAAATGGTCGTTATTACCTGATGGTGTCTGAAGGCGGGACGGAATATGGCCATATGGTCACTTATGCACGGGCAGATTCGATCTCCGGTCCGTTCGAAGCCTATCAGAACAATCCGGTACTGACCAATCGAAATCTGGGCGGTTATGAGGTGCAGGGGGCTGGCCATGGCGATCTGATTCAAGATCACGATGGAAATTGGTGGATGCTGCATCTGGGCTTCCGTCAAATCGGCCGCTGGCTTACCTATCATCACCTTGGCCGCGAAGTTTTCCTGGCACCGGTTACTTTCGGTGAGGATGGCTGGTTTACGGCAGGACATAACGGCACCACCCTTACCAGCTTTGAGACCGACCGCATCCCAAGTCATGTCGTCCAACAGGAGAAAAAGATATTTACTTTCGAGAATATGGAATGGAATCTGGACTGGTGCTATCTCCGTCATCCTGTTGCGGAGAATTATATGTTAGAGTTCGATAAGGTAAAGCTTAAAGGGACCGGAGTGACTCTGGATATGCCGGAATCCCCGACATTTATAGGCATTCGCCAAAGGGACTTCAATGCGGAAATCTCGTGCGATGTACAGCTTGCAAGCGGAGAAGCCGGCATCACGCTCTATATGGATGAAAATCATCATTATGATTTAGCAGTACGTAAAAATGAGAATGGGTATAAAGTGATTGAGCGCCTGAATATCGGTGATATTAAATCCGTTGAATATGAAGTAGACTTGGGAAGTGAGGACCATGCTGCTCTGATGATACGGGCAAGTCATGAGCGCTACAGTTTCCTCGTTCACGCAAACGGGAAAGACATCCTCTTAGGCACGGCTCAAACCAGATACCTTTCCTCTGAAGTTGCAGGAGGATTTACAGGCGTACTCATCGGTTTATATGCCTACGGGGAAGGCTCTATGGCTGAGTTTTCAAAATTTAAGTGCGAATATCTTTAAACCTCTTCATAAACGAATTACCTGGAAAAATGTAAAGCCGGTTACTCAGGATTAACCTGGGAATCGGCTTTTTGATGAGCAATATATACCGTGATAGAGTCTACAGTAAAGTATATTTTTTGAGCTGAAGAATTTTTAAAGCCGATTTCGGGAAATTTTTTTGCGAAAAGCGTTGTTTTTTCCATATTTGTATTGATTACCGCTCATACGTTCGGTTATAATGAGAACAAATAAGAACATAGGTTCTTGTCGATCTGATTATGCTGCAAACAAAAAATCGAAGGCGGTGACTGATATGATTACTGCAGTCGTTACGAAAGAAGATTTTGCTTTAATTAAAAATTACTTGCTCCTGCTGTTTATTCAGAAGGTTTTCGAGCGGGACAGTCATATATTGGAAGACAGCGGTGTGCTGAAAACACCGGATTTATATGTAGAACTCGTTAACTCCGGAGCGGACCGAACCGGTATTCTAATGTCCGAGGTCAAGCATGAGTTCAGGAAACGCGGTATCGCTGTTCATCATATCCGGCAGAACGAATCCGCTGTGCAAGCGTCATACATTTGCGGTGATTCCGAAGGTGAAATCAGTATCCCGATGCCTGAATTCCGTCAGGAAATGTATGAACGAATGCGGGCCTACCTGGGATTGTCAACCTCCTTGCCGGTCACTTCGGTGTCCACAGGAGTTGAACCATACAGACGCATCGAGCCATCCCGCTATATCGGGCGCCGTTCCAGACCTGCTGCAGCGGCGTTCACCTCCGCGCAGCGCAGGCCGCTGCGCCGCCCTGCCGCTACAGCAACAAGAGGTTAATATTATAATAGGACAGGAAACCCGAAGACTTCCTGTCCTATTATTTGGCCCTGCCTTTGTTAGTGCAATGCGCTATGTCCCTTTGGATTTGGATTCCTGTACATTCGTTGTATCATAAGCTCGCTTTAGATTGCCTGGTGATGAGAGGAATCATGCTTCTACAAGGAGGCATCATTCTGTTCCAGGTCCAGGGTATCCTGTCGGGGTTCCTTGAACGGCTGCACCTTATAACTTCTGCTGAGCTTCACGATTCTCCGATTCGGTCTGCGAATCAGCAAATGCTCGTCATCCCAAGCAAGCACGATACCCACTACATCATTTTCCTTCAGGGCATCCCGCATCACACGAACCTTCTCACCGGAAACCCGGTAGGTATCCAGAACTTCATCGCTGATCATTGACTCACCTTCTCTCTCTTTGCTACATCAAGCCCTACGAAAAAGAGACCTAAATGTGCAATCATTTAGGTCTCACTTTTGTCATATATGGAATGCCGACTAAGCAACAATTGTCCTGAATGATTAACGCTGTGCGTGCTCTTTGCTGTCGTTCTTCTCAAACCAGAAATCAAGCACTTTTGCAGACAACACACGTTGTTCTACATACGCTACCTGGTGAGAAGTAAACTGTTCCTTCCAAGGAAATGATAGATCCTCGCACAAATTAACGAGCGTCAGTAATTCAGACCAGGCTACATAACGCTTATACCAGAAAAACTGAGGATGCTCGATCATATAGGGATACAGATCATCAAACTCTGTATGCTTACAATCCAGGGCACGTTCAAAATGAGTTTTTGCCGCCGCCAACTTTTCCAGAAAGTATTGCTCCGTCAACTGCTCTTTCCCCATGTTGCTGCCTCCTCTCCCTAAAACCTTAACTACATTATAAGCGATATCCCCCTCGTTGCAAAGGTATTGCCATAAATTAGGTCGAAGAATCAGAGAATTGTTACTATTCGGCAAACTGGACAGTTCCATCAGATAATGATGCAATCCGTACAAGCGATTCAAGCCGGATTCCCTGCTCGCGAATGGTGCGTGCCCCTGCCTGGAAGCATTTCTCGACAACCACGCCGAAGCCGGCCAAATGCGCTCCGGAACGCTGAATAATTTTCACCATGCCCCTGGCCGCATCGCCGTTGGCTATAATATCGTCAATAAACAGGACCCGGTCGTTCTCATGAATAAATTGCCGGGACAGCATGATGTCTGTTACGATCCCTTTCGTAAACGAAGGCACCCGCTCGGAGAGCGCATCAGGATCCGCCAGCAGCGTCTTCTTGCGCCGGGCAAATACAAGCGGAACCCCCAGCTCATACGCCGTGGCGAATGCTACAGCGATGCCCGAGGATTCCACCGTAACTACTCTCGTAATATGTTCATCGCGAAACCGTTCGGCAAATTCTTTGCCCATCTGCATCGTCAGCACAGGATCCACCTGATGATTCAACAAAGCGTCCAGCTTAAGCACCTGATCCGAAGCCACTATGCCTTCTTCCAGTATACGTCTTTTTAAAGCTTCCATAATATTAACCTCCCATGCCGATCCTACTGCCGTAAAATTACCACAGAGGGCTTCGGCTTTCAAGCTAAAGTGCTCAATCTGTTGAATTGCGCCGCTTTTTCCAGAACCATGTCGCGCATACGGAGAGCGCCAGCGCCGTTAAAATTAAAATACCCAATTTATGGCTAAAATGCTCCATGCGGCGGACTCCCTCCTCCCAGTGCATGCCGAGCGCATGCCCAACGGCCAAAAAAGTAACACACCAGATGATAGCTCCTATGGACGAAAATAATAAATATCTCCCTACATGAAGCCTCGCCGTTCCTGCCAGGTAAGAAAGGAGTTGACGCAGCCCTGGGACAAAATACCCGAATATAATCCCCCATGTTCCATATTTCTCGAACCATTGTTCCGAACGGGCAATCCGGGGAGGTGTCAGCCGCATCCATTTGCCGTACCGTTCAAGGAGAGGTTTGCCCATCCATCTCCCGATAGAATAGCTAAACAGCATCCCCGTCATACTTCCAAAGTAAGAAACAGCCAAAGCGATCGGGAATTGATAATGTCCCTGCGCCACAAGGCTGCCGAAGAAGAAGAGCAGCACCTCATCCGGAACCGGGAGTCCCGCCACACCCAGCGCCAGCAGGCTGAAAAGCGCCATATATCCGTATTTTAAAATAATTGCAGCCATATGAGCCATATGCTAAAACGCTCCTGTCCGACGATAGTGTTGGTAATACTTTTAAGCTCTGAAGTCATGTCCATCACCGGCAGGACATACCCTGTATTATATGTAGTTCTTATTGGTACAAGGACGGGGGAGAAGAACATGGGACGCAATATTCACGTACTTCAGATCGCTTTTACATACATAGGGACCATTGTTGGGGCCGGCTTTGCTACAGGACAGGAAATTTTGCAGTTTTTCACCCGCTTTGGCAGCCTGGCGACAGCTACAATCATGCTGGCCACCGTTATTTTTATTTGGCTGGGAACACGGCTCATGCTTATCGCTCATGAAATCTCCGCACATTCCTACGAGGATGTGAACCTGCACCTGTTCGGTCCGAAAGCTGGGAAATGGATCAGCTGGATTACACTGGTCATTCTGCTCGGTGTGAACAGCGTCATGCTGGCTGGCTCCGGCTCGGTATTTATGGAGCATCTACATTTAAACTACCAAACCGGCCTGCTTCTCACCCTGCTCTGTACGTTTTTGCTGCTCAGAAAAGGGATGCATGCCATCCTGCAAATGAATTCCATCCTGGTGCCTGTAATGATGCTCCTGTCTCTTTTAATGATCATAAGCACACTGAACACGCCCAATTATGACAATTTTATCGTAATCAAAACAGACCATCATCCCTTACTCGTATGGATGGCTCCCATTCTGTACACTTCCTTTAATCTCAGCATGGCACAGGCCGTGCTTGTCCCGCTTGGAAGCCAGACGGACTCCAAAAGCACCATTCGCTGGGGGGGGATACTCGGCGGAGTCGGGGTCGGAATTATGCTGATGGCGGCCCACTTCGCCATGTCGGCCCAGATGCCTGGCATTCAGCAGTTTGAAATTCCCATGGGAAATGTCGCAATCCAGCTTGGAATGGCCGTGCAAACCGTCTATATGATTATGATTTTCCTGGAGATTTTCAGCACCTTCGTAGCCGATATCTATGGCTTGACCCTGCAGCTGCAGCAGTATGTGTCCGTTTCGCCACGCATCATTACACTGTTCATCATGCTCGTCTGCTTTTTGATCAGCCAATTCGGGTTCAGCTCGCTGCTGTCCCTGTTATATCCCATCTTCGGCCTGGCCAGTCTGTTCTGGGCAGGGATGCTCATTTATTCCGGGCATAAAGGGCATCCCCTCACTCCGTTCAACCGTAGAAATCGTATGATTCCAAATAGGCTCAAACAAACTACATACAAAAGGTGAACATCACTTATTGGCGTATTCCAGATACATCTTCTTCATCTCATGGACTGCTCTGCTGAGTGAATAATTGGCTTTCGCGCGATCACAGGCGGAACGCGCAAGCTCATACCTGTACATCGGATCGGCGATCACCGCACTAAGCGCCTCCGCCAGGGCCACAGGGTCTTCCGGCGGAACAAGCAGGCCGTTAACTCCGTTCTCAATCTGCTCGGCAATACCCCCAACCTCCGTCCCGACCAAAGCAAGGCAGCTGAGCGCCGCTTCCGCAAATACTGAACCAAATGCCTCCGCCCGGGAAGGCAACACGAAAATATCGAAAAAGGGCATGAATTCTTCCGGATGGAGCGTATAACCGTAAAAGATCGTTTCATTATAAATACCGAGCTGCCGTGCCATCTCCTCAAGGTCAGGGCGAATCGGACCATCCCCGATAATGTGCAGCACGTATTCAACCCCTTGCTTCTTCAATTCCGCACAAGCCCGCAGCAGCACGTCGAGCCCCTTGGCAGGAACGAGACGGCATACCGTAATCAGCTGAGCGACCTCGTTTTCATGCGGGATCGGTTTAAATCTCCGTTCATCGTAGCCGTTCGGAAGAACTCTAATATCCTCATGCCGGTCCACATAGGGAGCCATATACCTGCGGAATGATTCGGAGACCGTCATCAGCCGGTCCGTACAGTATTCAAGCTCCCGGTACATGGATGCCAAAAACCGATGCTCTGGCCCTCCTTCTGCGATTTTGCCATTGAGGATCAATTCGCGTTCATAGGAAGAGTGAATCGTCTGAATCAACGGGGTATCGGGAAAGACGGTTTTCATAGCCAGACCGGCAATGGGATGATGAGCATGAATGAGATCAAACGGTTTATGAATGCGCAGCCTGGTCCACCATAGGTAGTCACGGTAGGTCTGAATATATTTCTGTACGACCGGGCTGTCCCCGTATTGGGTCCAGTCAAAGGTGTGGAACTTAACCTCTTCTTTTCCCTTGTTGCGGATTCGTTTGGGCAGGGAGAACAATTCCATCTCCCAGCGCGGCGAGGTGAACCGTTCCTGCAAATAAGGAATCATTGACGATACGCCCCCCGGCTGTTCCGGAGGGAAAAACAAAGCCTGCAGCAGTCTCATATATGTTGCTTCCCCTTTCAAGCAAGGCCGTATTGCTACTTGTCAATCATCAGAATGCAGTTGAATGATTTGTATGATATATTAAATTTCTGATGAACTGTTGCTATGACATCCGAACGATGCAAATACAATATATTGTAGCGGATTAAGAGGCCTCATTCAACAGATAGTAATGGAATGGATTTCCATGTGCAGCGCGAGCATCTCTGTTTATTATATTCCTTGCGTCTCGCGGGTGTCAGAAGCGCGGCGGGCGAAAAAAAATATGGTCTTCTCATATTATCGCATGTGGCGCTGCAAGCAGCAAAGCGTTACTGTAATGTAATTTTAGCATTAAAGGAGCTTCATCAATATGGACAAACCAACACTGCCAGCTACATACACCGATCAAATTGCCGACCTGCTAGGACCAGAAGCGGGGGCATTCCTGGATTCCTACAACCAGCACAGAGTACAGGGACTGCGTATCAATCCGATGAAAGCCGCTCCGGAGCTGCGGGAAACGATCATCAGCGAATGGAACCTGAAAGCTGTTCCGTGGTGCTCCGAAGGCTATTATTATGAAGAACCTCACCGTCCTGGCAAGCATCCCTATCATGCAACCGGACTATATTACATCCAGGAGCCATCGGCCATGTCGGCTGTGGAGCTCCTGGATCCCCGTCCCGGTGAAACGGTTCTGGATATGGCTGCCGCCCCGGGCGGCAAAACAACGCATATCGCCTCCAAATTAAGAGGACAGGGGCTGCTCGTATCCAATGAAATTCATGCCGGAAGAGCGAAGATACTGGCTGAAAACGTAGAACGTATGGGTCTGAGTAATGTAATTGTGACTAACAGCACGCCCGCAGGACTGTCAGAGCGTTTTCCCGCTTGCTTCGACAGAATCATGCTTGACGCCCCCTGCTCGGGCGAAGGCATGTTCCGTAAGGACCCTGAGGCAGTCCGCGAATGGAGCCCCGAGCTTGTAGCGATGTGCGCTTCAAGACAGCAGGATATTCTCAGGGATGTATATAAGCTGCTGAAGCCAGGCGGCTGGCTGGCCTATTCGACGTGTACGTTTAATAAAACAGAAAACGAAGAGGTTATGGAATGGTTTACATCCGAATTCCCGGATATGAACCTGGTTTCTATCGAACGCATATGGCCCCATTTGCAGCGGGGAGAGGGGCATTTCGTCGCTCTGCTGCGCAAAGAAGGAGCTGCAACAAACGAGACAGCCCGGGGTAAAGATACCAGCAAAGGTAAGAACAGCCGCAAGCGCCCATCCAGAGAGCTGGACAATGCCTGGGAAGGATTTAGTGCCTGGCGAAAAACCGACCTTCCGGGATTTGCTCCGGGACCCGGGCGGCCGCTTCTATTCGGCGAATCCCTCTACTGGCTGCCTGAAAACGGCGGATTCGCCATTCTGGACGAACATATGGCTGGATTAAAGCTGCCCCGGGCAGGGCTTCATCTTGGGGAATGGAAGAAAAACCGCTTCGAGCCTGCCCATGCGCTGGCCATGGCTGCAAAGCCCGATGAGGCGCGTGGTGTATTCAACGCTCCTGCGGAATCGGAGGAAATCCGGTCATTTCTGCGCGGGGAGACGCTGGCGGTGAATGCGGCGCTTAAAGGCTGGGTCCTTGTTGCGGCGGACGGACTTCCTGTGGGCTGGGGCAAGGCAAGCTCTGGCCAGTTAAAAAACCATCTTCCCAAAGGGCTGCGCCAGCTCCAATAAAACATCAGCCTCCATGCTGCGACTGCCGCAGATGGAGGCTGTTGAACTTTGAAGGACTCTCTCTTCAGTTTAAGCAGTATTTGATGAGGGCGTGTCTCACACCTTGCTCATTGTTGGACAAAGTGACCTCGTCAGCCGCAAGCTTCACCTCTTCAGGAGAGTTGGCCATGGCAATGCCTTTGCCTGCATAAGTCAGCATGCTGAGATCATTGTAATAGTTGCCGATCGCCATAATGGCATCTGGTGCTATTCCCCGCCGCTGCGCCAGCTGATGCAGCGCTTCCCCTTTGGACGCCTGCTTGTGCATCAGATCGATAAAAAAGTCCCCGCTGCGCAGCATATTAAATGGCTGCTCCCATCTGCTCCAATCCCGGTATACTTCGTCCAGGCGTTCCATGGAGCCAAACACCGTAAACTTGACGAGCGGCTCCGACCAATCAACCCACTGCGGCAGCTGCAGCGGCTCCATCAGAAATGCCTCATACATGCTCCGCACCTCCAGCTTCAGTCCCTCAAGCTGATCCACATACAGTTCAAATGCCGTATTGACGTCAAAATGAACTCCGTTTTCCCTGCAGTAGCTTATGTACGGTTCCAGGCTGCGTTTATCCATCTGGTATTGGAGCACGATCTCCCGGGTTGTCGCGTCCACTGTAGCCGCCCCGTTATGGGAAATAACGTACCCCGTCAGTTCCATCTGCTCCATCAGCGGGATCGTGCTGAGCGGGGCGCGCCCCGTACAGAGCACAATTTCGGCGCCTCGGGCAGCAACCTCCCGGATCGTGTCCACCGTTTGAGGAACAAGCTCGTGCTGATCATTCAGCAGCGTGCCGTCCACGTCAAGCGCAATTAGTCGGTACCTCATCCATATCCCATCCTTATCTTTTATCTATGTCAGCAGTCCCTCTTTTACTCCTCCTGCATGCCCCGGTTCAGCATCGCAAGCTCCTCTTCATTCAGCTCTCGGTAGGCTCCGAGCGGAAGCTCCGGATCAAGGTGCAAGGGACCCATCTCCGTTCTTTTTAAATACAGCACCTTTTTGCCGACAGCCTCAAACATCCGCTTCACCTGATGAAACTTGCCCTCATGGATGACAAGCGATATATAGGAGAGCGGTCCGTCCTCCGTTTGTTCTTTGGACAAAAGCGTGAGCTGCGCGGGCAGCGTCACATACCCGTCATCCAGCTCAACCCCCTCAGCGAAACGCGCTGCATCCTCCTCGCCTACATCTCCCGCTACCGTCGCTTCATAGGTTTTGGGAACGTGGCGGCGCGGAGAAAGCAGCTCATGGGCGAGTTTGCCGTCATTCGTCAGCAGCAGCAGGCCCTCGGTATCCTTGTCCAGCCTGCCGACCGGAAAAGGCTCAAAATGGCGGTCTTCTTCATCCAAAAGATCAATCACCGTCCGCTCACGCAGATCCTCCGTCGCGGATATTACTCCTGGAGGCTTGTGCAGCATGAGATAAATGAACTCCTTGTAGCTTACGCTTTCCCCATCTACTTCAATTCGGTCCTGATAGGGATGAACCTGCATGCCGCTGTCTTTGGCAATCGTACCGTTAATGCTAATGCTGCCCTGCTTAACCTGCCTTTTGATATCGCTGCGGGAACCAAATCCCATATGGGTGAGCAGCTTGTCCAGCCGCTGTGTCTGCCTGCCTTGTCCCTTCATGCGGAAGTCCACCTCCATCCTGCCGGATATTCGTTTTTCAGCATGCCGTCCTGCCATTTCCCCCATCCGGCCGCATATCCGTCAATACAGATCAAAGCGTAACCCTTCGTGGAGGCTCCTTCGGCAAGCAGGACTCTGCCCTCCTCAACCGGCAGTGTTTCGCCTTTAAGGTAGCGGACAGCCTCCGGGTTGCTCCCGTCCAGCACAATGGACCTGACAGAGTCATTCCTGTGCAACGCCGTTGCCAGCGGATGGGAGGGCGTGAAGCGCCCGTTTTTGACCGTTCCCACGAACCAGCCCGGCCGGACCACCTTCAGGCCGTTCAGCATGTCCGGGTCCAGTGGCGACTGGTAGATACGGTCACCGTATGCAACGGTGCGGCCCGGAAGCTGCAGCGTGAGCTGCTCTGCGGCGAAGGAAGCCCAAACCTCTGCAGCTGTGTGCTCTTCCCCCGCTCTGCTGCTGCGGCGGCCCTCTCCGCCGGACCGCCCGCGGCCGCTCTTATGCCGCTGCGCCTTGACCCGTCCGCGTGCACCCGCCTCTTCCCCCGCTGATCGCTCAGATATAGGCAGCGTTCTGTCGGAAGCCGTCTCATCCCCGGCATTCCCTTCCCATTGCAGCACGGCTGCGAAATGGCCTTCTCCCTCAATCCGATGCGGCCACAGTCTGCCGGTCCCTGTTAACTGCTCAATGCCGGCATAACGCTCCTTGGACGGAATCCATTCCGGCCGTCCCGGGGAAAATCCGGGCCGTCCCGTTAACGGCACTACACGGAATCCCGGATTTGCCTCCAGAAACTCCGCGATCATCTCTTCGTTCTCCTCCGGAGCAAACGTACATGTCGAATAGACGATGACACCGCCCGGAGCGAGCAGACGTGAGGCGATACGCAAGATATCCCTTTGCATCACCGTACATTTTTCGACTGAATGGGTCCCCCACTGTCTGGCCATGTCCTCGTCCTTTCTGAACATGCCTTCACCTGAGCAGGGAGCGTCAATTAGCACCTTGTTAAAATAATGCGGAAATGCTTCCGCTATCCGATCCGGAGACTCATTCAGCACCACCGCGTTGCGCACCCCGTAGAGCTCGATATTTTTGGCTAAGGCTTTGGTGCGCTCCCCATGAATATCATTGGTGACCAGGACACCGCTGCCCTGGAGCTTGGCCGCGATTTGCGTGGATTTTCCTCCAGGTGCGGCGCACAGGTCCAGGACCCGGTCCCCGGGCTGAATATCAAGCAGCTCCACGGGAGCCATGGCGCTTGGTTCCTGAATGTAATACAGACCCGCATGATAATAAGGATGCAGCCCGGGCTTGGACCCGTAAGGAACGTAGAAGCCGATTGGGCACCAGGGAACAGGCCGCAGCTCAAAAGGCGATATTTTCACAAAATCCTCTACTGATATTTTCAGCGTATTCACGCGTATTCCCGTATGAGGCACCGCATCATAGGCCGCCAAAAATGCATCAAACTCCGACCCAAGCAGCCTGCGCATTCTCTCTATAAAAAGTGCCGGTAATTGTACAGCCATGTCATCTGATCATCCTGTTCTGTCGAAAAATCATTCATTCGCTCTTCATTATAACAGCCGCTCTATATTTTAACACAAATGCCACACGGGTTATCCCGCATGCTTAAGAAAGCATGTTAGGTTTATGCGTTTCCCGTTGTTTCACTACACGCTGTAATGCTGTATAATGATAGGCAGCCGCCATACTATTTATACTTTGATAGGAGAGATTATTTTGAAAGCAAAGAACAAAAAGCTTATTCCGATTATCGGCTTTTTTGTGGTGCTTGCCGTGCTGATCGGCGTTCTGATTGCCATCAATGCTGGCAACCGGAGCGAGCTGTACAACAAATCCGTTTCCTCTCTCAATCCTGCTACCCGAGAGCTGCTGAATGATCCTAACTATCAGCAAATCATTCTGCCGGATGACCTCCAGCAAAAGATTAGCAATAAGGAAAGCTTCTTCGTCTACTTTTTCGCTTCCGATTGCCCTCACTGCCGGGCTACCACTCCTCAGCTTATGCCGCTTGCGGACCAGGAAGGCTTCACCCTGCACCAATTCAATCTGCGGGAATTTGAAGAAGGCTGGAACCAATACAACATCGAATTTACGCCTACACTGGTGTACTATGAAAATGGCGTGGAAAAGGAAAGACTCGTCGGCGGTCTGAGCGAAACGGCCGGAGACAACGGCAACACGCTGGACCAGTACAAGACCTTGTTTGAAAAATACAAAACAAACGCCTCCTGATTTCTGGCGGAATCCATATTAAAGATAGAACAAAAAAACCTTCAATCGCACGGATTCCTGCATTGAAGGTTCTTTTGCTTATTCATTCCGTTCAGCATCCTCTTTCCGGCGGCCCGCAAGGATGTTCTCCCTTTCCATATGCTTGGCCCCTCTCTGCGGTTTAACCTGCTGCGGGATATTGGGGCTGATCAGAGCCGATGCCTGATCCACTTCCCGCTGCAGCTCCGGATCGGTGATGAGAATCGTAAGATCATAAAAGTCGAAGGGAGCCTGGTCATAGTCTGCCAGCCGCTCCGTGTACTGAGCCATCTCGCTTACCAAACGGCCCATATCCATGCCGAGCGCCTCTTTCTGTGCAGCCTTGAGCTTCTGTAGTGCGCTTTCCAGCATCATCCTCGACCCGCGCACGTTGCCGTTGCGGAAATGAAACAGGCCGACCGCAAGCTGGAGCAAGCCTTTATACAGCGGATTCCGTCCGGTTTCCAGCCATAGCTCCTCCAATACCTCATGACACTCGAAGTAATCCCGGTCCCGGTTAAAATATACGAGATACGATATATACAGCGGTGGATAGTTAGCCGCCATGCTTAAACTTCATCCCTGTCCTCATCCGTTTTGGAGCTGTCCAGCATTCTCTTGATCTCGTCAAACAGTTCCTTGATGCCTTCCATATCATGTTGCTCCCACAGCTCATTAAACCGGTGCTGGGCTTCGATCGCTTCACTCACCTTATGGTAGAAATAAAGTTTGTGCATCGCTGTTAACGTCTTGGATACGATGTTGGACTGATCCTCAAATGTTTTTTGCGCATCCAAGATTTCCAGACGGATCGCGGACATTTCATTATCGAGCACAGAAGCCGCTTCCGCCGCTTTTTTAAGCCGTTCTTTGATTTCCTCCGGCAGGCTCTCCCGGTATTTGTAGCTCAGGGAATGCTCAATGGTTGCCCAGAAATTCATCGCCAGGGTCCGGATTTGAATCTCGGCCAGCACGATTTTCTGGCCGAGGGCCGTTTGCACCGGGTACTCCACGATCATATGGAAGCTGCGGTACCCGCTTTCTTTAAAATTGGTGATATAGTCCTTCTCGTATAAAACGGTTAAATCCTTCCGTCTCCGGATATACTCGGCCACACGGCGGATATCTTCAACAAACTGGCACATAATGCGAATGCCGGCGATATCTTCAATCCCCGTTTCCAATTGATCCATCGGAACTGAAAGCCGTTTTGCTTTATCCAGAATGCTGGATATTTTTTTGATACGGCCGGTAACAAATTCGATCGGCGCGTATTCCTCGCGTTTTTTCAGTTCCGAACGCATCGTTTTGAATTTGACCTTCAGTTCTTCAACCGTCTGTTCGTATGGAAGCAAAAATGTTCCCCAATCTCTTCCGTCCATATCTCGTGCCCCCTGTCCGTTCGTCTGCTTATCGGTGGTCAGCGCCCACCGCCTCGCTGATGTGTTTAAAGCCGTCCCGCCGCAGCAGCTCGCGCAAGCCGGCATGAATTTTTCCGTTTATCTCCGGTCCCTCATAGATCAAGGCCGTATATATTTCAACCAGGCTGGCTCCAGCCTTGATTTTGTCATAAGCATCACGGCTGTTGAAGATGCCGCCTACCCCGATAATGGGCAGTTTGCCACCCGTTTGGCGGTAAACGCTGCGGATGACCTCCGTAGACCGCTCACGCAGAGGCCTCCCGCTGAGGCCTCCGGTTTCTCCGGCATTTTCATGTGTCAGCCCGTCGCGCGAAATCGTCGTATTGGTGGCGATGATGCCATCTACGCCGCTAGCCGCAATGGCCTCCGTCATATATTCAAGCTCCGCGTCCGTTACATCAGGCGCAATTTTGACGAGAACCGCTTTGGACTGCCCTGATTTCGCCGCTTGAGCCCCCATTTCCGCCTTGACCGCAGCAAGCAGTTCCTTCAGCTCGCTCCCGTGCTGGAGCTTGCGGAGATCCGGCGTATTCGGGGAACTGATATTTACCACAAACAAATCCGCATGCGGATATAAAGCGGCTATGCACTTCTCGTAATCCGTATAAGCCTGCTCATTGGGTGTTATCTTATTCTTGCCTATATTCACGGCGATCGGAATCGCTCTGTTCTTCAAGGAAGCCAGTCGCTTCACTATTTCCGCTGTTCCTTTATTGTTAAAGCCCATCCGGTTGACCAGCGCTTGATCGGGCGGAAGCCTGAACAGGCGGGGCTGATCATTCCCCGACTGGGCCAGCGGTGTAACAGTTCCGACCTCTATAAATCCGAAGCCGATGGCTGAGAAGCCTTCCACCGCTTCCGCATTTTTATCTAGTCCCGCAGCCAGCCCGACGGGGGTGGGAAAATGCAGTCCAAATAAATCCACAGCCAGATCGGCTGTTTCCCGCACACCGTACATGCCACGCAGCAAGCCGGTCCCTCCGGGTATTCCGGCCGCCTGCCTCATGCCGTCAATGACAAGATGATGCGCTTTTTCAGGGTCCATTTTAAAAAAAACAGGTTTGGCAAAATTGCGGTATATCACTCAATCCACTCCGTTCTCTACCGTCTCCGCTGCAGCGAAGTCTCTACTGACCACTCTGAAATAGTTTAGCTTTTTCTTCCCGAAAAAGAAAGTAATAAGCATCACTATTATGGGACAGGCAGGAGAGTGAAAGCGCCTCAGCGAATCCATTGAATAGGAAGTGCAAATGATATCACAAGAAGGAGTGATTTCCATGTCAGTCAAACGTAAACCTCCGGTCCTGCAGCAGAAAAAGGAAGAGGTAAATAAAAAAGCAATTACCTGGACTGCCGCCAGTCTGGTTGTTCTGATTCTGATTATCGTCGCCGTAATTGTGCTGGCCAATGCCGGCAATCAATAAAGCCAGTGGTAGATTTTGCGCGGATTGGTCTGATCGCTGATCTGCTCGCTTGTGAACCGGACCTCAGGGACAAGCAGCCGATCAGGCAGGCCGCCTGTCTGAATCGTGACCCGGGTACCTGAAGGTACGAGAGCGAACAGTTCTTCAACGTCCTCCTTGCTCATACGGACACATCCCAGGGACTCATCCTTGCCGATGCTGTCCGGTTCATTCGTTCCGTGGATGGCATAGTTGGTATCGGACAGTTGCATGCCGCGACTGCCGAAATCTCCATCCGATCTGCCGTTCGGGTTCACAACCTTATCCGAAATCTCATAGTTGCCTTCGGGGGTTTTGTTCCCGCCAAGCCCCACTTCATAGTTGCGGATCATGACGTTCCCACTGACAACAGCAAGCCGGTAATTGGATTTGTCTACAATAATCTGCAGCGGCTCGGTGAAGAAGGGGGCTGCGTCCAATGAAGAGGCCAGCACGGTCCCCTCGGCTGCCGGCATCTTCTCTGCTGAAGCCTCTCCACCCTTTGAGCCTGCCAGGCGTTTTTTCAACAACGGAAAGGCCGGCTTCATGCCCTCCGATATACCGTCCATTACATTGTCGGGAAATGCCCCGGTCAGGCCATTCAGGCTGTCCGGAAGCTTGTCGTAACGTTTGCGGTAGGCAGCGAGCGAGCTGTTAAGCACAGCCAGTTCAACCTGTCCGGAAGTCCATGCTGCCGCCTGAGCTTTAATGGCTGAGGCGCCTGCAGGCTCGCAATGGCATTGTTCCGGATCAAGGGATTGAACCAGTACCTTCCCGCTGCCTTCTTTGTCCAGCCGGTATACAGCTTTAAGCTGCTCGTTCCACAAGAGCCATTCCCCTTCCTTCTCCATTCCGAGAATGGTAGTGCTCGCAGGAAGAGTGTCTTGGCGGGCGAGGAGAGAGCCCACCTTCACAGATATCTGTTCAGGGCTTCCATCCCCTGCTGAAAATTTTATATCCGGTTTGGAGCCGCCCGCTGCCGGGCTTGCCTCTCCCCGCAATCCCTGCTCTCGGGTCTTATCCATGCCAGTCAAAGCCTGCTCGCTTTCCGGCTCCTCGCTTGCCGTTTCGCTTCCCTGCGCAACTTTCCCAGGCGCATGAGCCGGCGGCATCAAGATGAGCAGCAGAAAAAGACAGCCGACCAACAGCCTACGGATGCGGGCGTTCCTTTTCTCCTTCGCACGGGCGATCTCAACGAGCTTGTTCTGATATTCCTCCCATACATCCTGGGGAATCTGTTTTTTCTCAAACGCTTCGAACACTTCGCCGGCTTTATTGAAGCAGTAGTTTGCTTTTCCCTGTTGTCCGCTATTTTGATATTCCTTGCCGAGCAAATACCAGCCCATTTTATTATCAGGATGCTGTTTTACATATGTTTTAAGATGTGACGTATCGCTCACGGAAACCCCCAGTTGTATTCGTCATACAAACCCATCTATGTATATTTTTCGGCTTGAACTGTTATGCTTTATATAGATCAGTAAGAAAAAATGGCATCTCCCACCGCCATTACGGTAAAAGATGCCATTTTCAATGCTACGGCAGTGCTAATATAAGTTAATTTTTGTTAAAAGGCTCGTCGGCAATCTTAATGGAATCCGTCGGGCATCCGTCACAGGCATCCTGCATATCATCAAACAGGTCTTCACTGATCGCTATAACACCGCGGTTGTTATCCCCTTCATAGATGACTTCAGCAAGGCCTTCATCATCATAATCATAAATATCAGGTGCTGTTGCGCCGCAAGCGCCGCAAGCGATGCACGTATCTTTCTCAACCCAAGTATATTTAGCCATAGTATTCTCTTCCTCCTATACGATAAAACCAACCTGTCTTTCCGTCATAGAAACATATTAATACAAAAATATTGTGAATACAAATGATTTTAAGCACATTGAACTCCAATTTTCAGTCCAAGCCCGGCAAATTATCCTTTTGCAGCGAAGTTCCCCGCAGCTTGTTGTTGCGAAGCAGGACGGATGGATCATCACCCAGCATGCCTGCCGTCAGCACCGCATTTTCGCCAAATTTATCGCGCAGCGCATCCATCGCCTTGATCAGGCTTTCTTTTTTGGGCTGCTTCTCATAATCAAACAGGTCCAGCTGTACGGCTGCTTCCTCCTTCGGAACGAGCTGCTGTAATGTAATGCCGAGCAATCGCACCGGTTTCTCCTCACTCCAGTGCCGCCGGTAAAGCTCACAGGCTTCCTTATATATTAATTCGGCATCCTCCGTCGGATTCTTTAGCATTTGTGAACGGGTAAATGTCTTCATCTCGGGTGTTCTGATCGTGATCTGCACTCCACCTGCCAGCATTTTCTGCCGGCGCAGCCTCCGCGCCACCTGGTCGCTGATATTAAGCAGTATTCGCCGAACGTCCTCTGCCTTATTCACGTCCTGCGGAAGAGTCGTGGTGTGTCCGATGGACTTGTTCGGCTCTCTTTCCGTCTGGACAGGAGAATGGCTAATCCCGTTGGCCGCAAGCTTCATCCATGAGCCGTTCACCCCAAAATGCTCAATAAGATGCTGCTCGTTTGCCTGAGCCAGCTGGCCTATTGTCCGGATGTTAAGCTGCTGCAGCCTGGCGGCCGTTTTGCGGCCGATCCCGAACAGTTGGGCACAAGGCAGCGGCCATAACACCTTCGGCACGTCACGCAGCCGGAGAATGGAGATCCCGTTCGGCTTTTTCATGTCAGAGCCCATCTTTGCCAGCAATTTATTGGGCGCGATGCCGACTGAGCATGGCAGGGACAGCTCCTCGGCAATGCGCCGCTGGATGTCTTCGGCGATTTCCACCGGAGTCCCAAACTGCTTGGAGCCGGTAATGTCCAGATAACATTCATCAATGGATGTAGCCTCAAGCATGGGCGTATAGGAATAAGCGATCTGCATAAAGGCTTTGGAATAGCGCCTGTACAGATGAAAGTTTGGCTGAATGATGATCAGGGACGGACAGATGCGGAGCGCCTGATTTACGACCATGCCTGTCGATATGCCCAGCTTGCGGGCTTCGTAAGAACAGGTGACGATAACTCCTTTGCGCAGCTCGCTGCTTCCCGCAACAGCGGTGGGGCGTCCTTTATATTTATGCGGCTCTTCGGCGGCATGTACCGAGCAGTAAAATGCGTTCATATCAACATGAAGGATGACTCGTCCATCCGCCGGATAATAGTCACTGACTTCTTTCACTTGCAGCCCTTCTATCTGTTTAATTTGCAATTGCCGGGGTGATCCGCAAAAATCTCAGTAGTTTCAATTTTACATCAGCCCATTGCAAAATTCATGCCCCTGATTTGTCTTTCCGGCGCAAAATCTGTTATTGAGGTTACACTTCGTGCAATAAATTGCTATAATCATATAAATTATAGATTCTTCAACACACAAACGCTTTACTGTAAATTTTCCAATCCAAAATTTGCTTACGAGACGCCATTCCAAAGGAGGATCTACATGTCAAAGACCATCTCCATCTTTGATACTACCTTGCGAGACGGAACACAGGGAGAGGGCATCAGCCTGTCTGCGGACGATAAATTGAAAATTGCCAAAAAGCTGGATGATCTTGGTGTTCATTATATTGAAGGCGGCATTCCCGGCAGCAACAGCAAAGATATTGAATTTTTCAAAAGAGTTCAGCAGCTCGGCCTGAGGGCCAAAATCACGGCATTCGGCAGCACCCGCCGTAAAGACAGCGTTACGGAGCAGGATGCCAATTTGCAGCGGATTCTCCAGTCCGGTGCGCAAGCGGCTACGCTGGTTGGCAAGTCATGGGATTTTCACGTGCATACCGCGCTGCAGACTACGCTTGAAGAAAATCTTGCCATGATTTATGACTCTATTGCCTTCCTGAAGCGGAGCGGCATGGAGGTGATATTCGACGCCGAGCACTTTTTCGACGGTTACAAGAATAATCCCGAGTACGCGGTTGCGGTTATGAAAAAAGCCCAGGAAGCCGGTGCGGATTGGCTTGTTATGTGCGATACGAACGGCGGGTCCATGCCTCATGAAATTTATGAAATTGTAACGAGCCTCGGCCAAACCGTTGAATCGGCCCGTCTCGGCATCCACACTCATAATGACTGCGAATTGGCGGTTGCCAATGCGCTCACTGCCGTTCAGGCCGGTGCGAGACAGGTGCAGGGCACCATGAACGGGTACGGTGAACGGTGCGGCAATGCCAACCTCTGCTCCGTCATCCCGAACCTGCAGTTGAAGCTGGGTTATGAGTGTATTAGCGGGGAGCAGATGAAGCAGCTTACTAATTCCGCCCGCTATATCAGCGAGGTTGCCAATGTCAACATGCCTGTAAACCAGCCTTATGTCGGCAACGCCGCTTTTGCCCACAAGGGAGGCATTCACGTTTCCGCTATTATGCGCGACTCCCGCACGTATGAGCATATTGTGCCGGAGGAGGTCGGCAACAAGCAGCGTGTTCTCGTATCCGAGCTGGCCGGACAGAGCAACGTGCTGTCCAAGGCGAAGGATATCGGCATCCATCTCGATCCAAGCAGCGAGGAAGCCCGTTCCGTCATCGAGAAAATCAAGGATCTTGAGCACCAGGGCTACCAATTTGAAGGGGCTGACGCATCGCTGGAGCTGCTGATCCGTGAGGCCAACGGGGAAATAAAAGAGCTGTTTACCTTTGAATCCTTCAAGGTGCTGGTGGAAAAATCCGCCGGCAGACCCGTCGTATCGGAAGCATTCGTTAAGCTGAACGTGGCGGGCAGCAGCGTATATACCGCCGCAGAGGGGAACGGTCCGGTCAATGCGCTCGACAATGCTCTTCGTAAAGCGCTGGCTCAATACTTCCCTGCTCTGCGGGATATGCATTTGTCAGACTATAAAGTACGTGTGTTGGACGAAAAAGACGCTACTGCGGCGAAGGTCCGGGTATTGATTGAATCAAGAAATTATGAAAATACGTGGAATACGGTGGGCGTATCCGGCAACGTGATCGAAGCAAGCTGGGAAGCGCTGGTTGACAGCTTCCGCCATGCCCTGCTCTCGGAGAACATCGAGCTTCCTTCTTCCGGAACTGCCGCTTCTTCCAACGGAATTGTCAATCATTAGTCTATATTTCAGCCATAGCTCCGGGTTCACTATTACGTGGTCCCGGAGCTATTTCACTTCGTAACCGATTCCTCTGTCAGCTTGCGGATTTTTTCCTCCAATTCTTCTTTGCTGTACACCCCCAGCAGCATTTCACGCACCGTTCCATTACCATCAATGAGCACGCTGGTAGGAAAAGCTGCTCCGCGATAAACATCAAATACTTCTCCTGATTTATCCAGCAGGATCGGATATGCTAATCCCAGCGATTTTGCAAATTTCCTTACATCTTCCTGGCGGTCATATTTCGTGACATTGATGCCGTATACATCAAGCTTTGTCCTGTATTTGGCTGCCAGCTCATTAAGAAGCGGAGCCTCGATCCTGCATGGATCACACCATGAAGCCCAGAAGCTGAGCAGCTGTATTTTGCCGTTGCCCTGTCCTACCGTGTAGGTTTTGCCATCCAGCCCCTTCAGCTTGCTCACAGGTGCTGTCGCCCCCTCCTGTGCCATAGATGACGCTGCAGGAGCTGCCACGGCCGCTGCCGGTTCATCAGCGAAGGCAGTTGCCGGGTGTATTGCTGTGATTCCCATGAAAGCTGCCCCAATGCTCAAACCTGCCGTCAAAATAATCTTGATTTTTATATACATAATTACCTCCATGTTTTTAATAACAGTCTCCCCTTCTGCCACATTTTTATAGCCAGGTTCCGATCTGTCTATTTCTGCATGATCTCATGCCGGACGGGTTACATTACTGACGACAGAGAGCGAAAGGACTGGGACCATGAACGGAACACGAGGCAGAAGCAGATGGATGCCAGAAGCAAGACAACATCGAAACCGGCACATCAGCCACACCGGGCACAAAGAGCAAAATGAAAAGAAACCATCGAAAGGCGGAGGCAAGTGGGGGGAATATACGGCTCTGGCCAGCGTTCCTCTCGTTCTGGTGCTGGGCAACTCGATGATCGTACCGATTTTGCCGGAGCTGCAAAGCAAGCTGGGGATCAGCCAATTTCAAAGCAGTCTTGTCATCAGCCTGTTTTCCATAGCCGCTGGAGTTATTATTCCTGTTTCCGGTTATTTATCCGACCGTTTTTCCCGTAAAGCCGTTCTCATTCCAAGTCTTATTTTGTATGGCAGCGCAGGCATTCTCGCAGGGATGGGAGCCGTTTGGAACTCCTACACGGTTCTTATTATCGGACGGATTTTGCAGGGCATGGGGGCGGCAGGCACTTCCGCCATTGCTATGGCGCTGGTGGGGGATATGTACAAAGAAGGGACTGAATCCCAGGCTCTCGGTTTAATCGAAGCCTCTAATGCAGCCGGTAAAGTATTAAGTCCAATATTGGGATCACTGCTGGCATTAATCGTCTGGTATGCCTCTTTTTTTGCATTTCCGGTTTTTTGCGTGCTCTCCCTTCTGGCTGTCCTTTTTCTCATACACGAGCCTAAGAACAAGCGTGAACCGGTTCCCATCGGCAAATATATCCATAATATAACCAACGTGATCAAGGAAAAAGGCAGATGGCTGCTGAGTTCTTTTTTTACAGGCGCTGTAGGACTGTTCATTTTATTCGGCATTCTGTTTTATTTATCCGATACGCTTGAAGAGCCTCCCTATAATATCGACGGTGTAGTCAAGGGTCTGATATTGGCCATTCCGCTGCTTGGCATGGTAACCACCTCGGTAATAACAGGGTCAAAAATCAAGAAAAACGGTACCGTCATCCGCAGGTTGATTATTATCGGACTGCTGCTAATGACCGCATCACAGACTGTCGCCATTTTTACAGATCAGAACATTTATTTGTTAATCGGGCTGTTGACGTTAAGCAGCATCGGAACCGGTCTGCTTTTGCCATGTCTGAATACGATGATCACCGGTTCGGTCGAAAAAAGCCAACGCGGGATGATTACCTCCCTGTATAACAGCCTGCGCTTTTTCGGCGTGGCATTTGGTCCCCCACTCTTCGGCTGGCTGATGGGGATATCCCATGCGGCCGTATTCGGCAGCGTGGCGGTGCTGTCTCTGCTTACCTTTTTTCTCGCCTTCAAGCTGATCAAACCTTCGGAAACGGTTCAGTAGCCCGCTTGCACGGCCCACACTTCCGCATTAGTATTAGACATGTAATTACAAAATGAAAGTGGGTGTCCCAAAAGTAAACTTTGGAACACCCTCATCAGTAAAATAGGATGGTATTCGAAAGAAATTAAGGGGCTAAGCGGTCGGTTCTCGCTTAGCTCCTTGGTTTTTAGCGTCTACTGCAGCTTTTTTAAGTAGATTGTGGGCAAGGGAAAGCCACCCGACCTCCATGCTTACTTTTGGTAAGCCTCGAAGCAGGAACCTTTTAAAGCCCCGGTTGTTCTTTATATCGCCAAACACAGGCTCCGGCTCGATCATGCGCCTTACGGCCAGGGCATAACCTTCTTCACTGCGAAGCTTCTGCCTGGCTTGGTTTTTTAGCCGTATATACTTTATGCTCACTTTGATCTCGCGATCGCCTTTGGCTTTTGTACACTGCGGCTTTAGTGGACAATCCTCACAGCCGGCGCTTCGGTAATGTCGATACTCGATCTCATACCCGCTTTCTGTTTTCTCCTTACTTCCTCTTCGGAAATGGAGCGTTTGTCCAGCCGCGCATGTCCATGTATCTTGTTCGCTGTTATAGGTCCAGTTGTCCATCTTGCTGATGTCCTTTTTCCATGCCTTACTTTTTTCGCGGTGATACGTGCTGTACTTCACAATGGCTTCGACTTCATTCTGCTCCAAGTAGTCATAATTTTCTTCACCGCCATAGCCCGCATCAGCGATGACGGTGCCCGGGAGCTTTCCTAACTGCGATTTTACTTTTTCAAGATGCGGGATGAGGCAACGGGTATCAGTCGGACGCTGGTGCAAACTGTAACCGACAATGAATTGGTTTTCTGTACCGATCTGTACGTTGTAACCCGGCTTGAGCTGGCCATTTCGCATGTGGTCTTCTTTCATTCGCATAAATGTAGCGTCATGGTCCGTTTTGCTGTAGCTGTTTCTAGTCCCTAAAATCATTTGTTGTGTTTCGTACTTTTGAAGACACGGAAGTAAGTCCTTGCGGAGCGTACGCACCGCCTTCTTGAGCGGCTTGTCCTTTGGTTTCTCCTGTAGACGCTCCTCCAATTGTTTGACGGCTTGCTCCAGCTTTTCACTGGTGATGGAAGAGGACTCGCCCAGTTCGAGAAGATCCTGGCCGCCGTGCGTCCCTTCTTCTTGTTTCTCGGCTTCCTCTATAGCGGCGAATAAGGTCTGCACTTTCTCCTGGAGCTTGGCTTTATACTTCACCACAGCCTTCCCCCATACAAACGTATACCGGTTGGCATTCGCTTCGATCTTCGTACCGTCCACAAAGTAATGCTCAAGCTGCACGTAGTTCTCCTCGGCCAGAAACTGAAGAACGGCGGTAAACACCGTCTCCAGTACGCTTTTCATTCGTTC